>DATIBR010000171.1 GCA_035457425.1 Terriglobales bacterium | reverse complement strand
GTGATCACGGCGAAGGACGTGGCCTCGATCTACGAGGTGCCGCTGGTGTTCGCGCGCGAGAACGTGGACACGCTGGCGCTCAAGTACCTGCACATGCAGGCGAAGGAGCGCGACCTCTCGAAGTGGGAGGAGTTGGTGCATCGCGTCTATAACCCGAAGGACGAGGTGAACATCGGGATCGTCGGGAAGTACGTGGAATACGAGGACTCGTACAAGTCGCTGAAGGAGTCGCTGGTCCACGGCGCGCTGGCGCACAACCTGAAGCTGAACGTGGTGTGGGTGGAAGCGGAAGGGCTGGAGACGAAAGAGAAAGAAGATAGGTCGTACGAGTCGCAGCTCGAGGGCTTCGACGGGATCCTGGTACCGGGCGGGTTCGGGAAGCGCGGCATCGAGGGGATGCTGAACGCGATCCGGTACGCGCGCGAGAAGAAGGTTCCCTACTTCGGGATCTGCCTGGGGATGCAGACGGCGTGCATCGAGTTCGCGCGGAACGTGTGCGGGCTGGAGGGCGCGAACTCGAGCGAGTTCGATCCGAGCACGCCGCATCGTGTCATTTACAAGCTGCGCGAGCTGCGGGGCATCGACGAGCTGGGCGGGACGATGCGGCTGGGCGCGTGGATCTGCAAGCTGACGCCGGGCTCGCTGGCGTCGAAGATCTACGGCGACCAGACGGAGATCAGCGAGCGCCACCGCCACCGCTACGAATTCAACCGCGAGTACGAGGCGGTGCTGACGGGCGCGGGGCTGCGCATCTCGGGGACGACGCCGGACGGGACGTACGTGGAGATCGTGGAGCTGGACGACCATCCGCACTTCATCGGGTGCCAGTTCCATCCGGAGTTCAAGTCGAAGCCGCTGGAGCCGCAGCCGCTGTTCGCGCGCTTCGTGAAGGCGGCGTACGAGGACGGGCAGAAGCGGCGCCAGTCGCGCGACCGCCAGGAACACGAGATGTTCCACCGGCCCGAGAAAGTTCGCCGGTAAAAGAACGACAGGAGGCCGCGGAGGACGCGGAGGAGGGTTTTTTGAAATAATCCCTCTGCGTCCCCTGCGGCCTCCTGTCTTCGTTCGATCTTCGTGGCTCACTCTTTCAAACTCGGCAAGCTGACGATCGGCGGCGGCGGGCTGCTGCTCATCGCGGGGCCGTGCGTGATCGAGAGCGAGAAGCACGCGCTCAAGATGGCCGAGTGCATCGCGGGCGTTGCCAGGGCGCTGCACCTTCCCTACATCTTCAAAGCGAGCTACGACAAGGCGAACCGGACGTCGCTGAAGAGCTTCCGCGGTCCGGGGATGAAGGAAGGGCTGCGGATCCTGGCCGAGGTGAAGAAGGAAGCGGGCGTGCCGGTGCTGACCGACGTCCACGAGCCGCGGCAGGCGGAGATCGCGGCGGAGGTGGTGGACGTGCTGCAGATCCCGGCGATGCTGTGCCGGCAGACCGACCTGCTGGTGGCGGCGGCGAAGACCGGCCGCGTGGTGAACATCAAGAAGGGCCAGTTCGTCTCGCCATGGGACATGCGGCACGCGGTGGCCAAGGTGCGCGAGGCGGGCAACGACAAAGTGTTCGTGACGGAGCGCGGGTCGAGCTTCGGGTACAACAACCTGGTGGTAGACATGCGCGGGCTGGCGATCATGCGGGAGTTCGCGCCGGTGGTGTTCGACGCGACGCACTCGGTGCAGCTGCCGTCGGCGTCGAAGGGGAACGGGAAGGACGCGGTGAGCGGCGGGCAGCCGGAGTTCATCCCGGTGCTGTCGCGCGCGGCGGTGGCGGCGGGCGTCGACGGCGTGTTCATGGAAGTGCACGACAACCCCAAGGAAGCGAAGTCGGACGGCGCGAACGCGCTCGACCTGAAGAAGCTCAGGGGGACGCTGCAGGAGTTGATCGCGGTGCACGGAGCGGTGTCGTCATGAAGCGCCTCGCAGCTGTCGTGTTCGCGCTAGCGCTGGCACTTCCCTGCCTCGCGCAGTCGAAGATCGAGGGGATGCTGGAGGCGCCGCCGAACCGGTCGGCGAAGCTGTACGGCGGGAACGCGAAGCAAGACATTGCGCGCGCGCTCAAGGCGGCGGCGAAGCAGCGCAAGCGGGTGCTGCTGATCTTCGGCGGCGACTGGTGCTACGACTGCCACGTCCTGGAATACAACTTCCACAAGGACCCCGGGCTGCGGGCGCTGCTGGAGGCGAACTACAAGGTCGTGAACGTGGACGTCGGGAAGTACGACAAGAATCTCGACCTGGCGGCGAAGTACAAGATGAACCTGAGCAAGGGCGTGCCGGCGCTGGCGGTGCTGAAGGCGGACGGCCGCGTGGTGTACAGCGACCCCGGTGGGTTCTTCGAGCACGCGCGCGGCATGACGAAGAAAGAAGTGGCGGAGTTCCTGGAGAAGTGGGCGCCGCCGCGGCGGTAGTCTCTGTCGTCGGCTAAAGCCGACTCCATTCCATAATTGGCCTTTCCCCGGCACTTACGTGCCGGGCTGGATCCCGACGTCCCGCTGCGCGGGACTACGCGCGCAGGCCACGGGCACATCTCTGCTCGGTCTCTCTGTGTCTCTGTGGTGGGTTTTGTTACCCTAGACGCTTCCATGAAGAAGACGGGCGAGAACGTGGTGCGCATCGAGGCGGAAGCCTTGCGCGCGCTGGCAGACCGCATCGGCGGGCCGATGGCGAAAGATTTCGAGCGCGCCGTTGGCCTGTTGGCGGCGACCGCGGGGCGCGTGGTGGTGACCGGGATGGGCAAGAGCGGGATCATCGCGCGCAAGATCGCGGCGACGCTGAGCTCGACCGGGACGCCGGCGCTGTTCCTGCATCCGGCGGAAGCGGTGCACGGCGACCTGGGGATGCTGGTGAAGGGCGACGTAGTGGTGGCGCTGTCGTCGAGCGGGGAGACGGCGGAGCTGCTGGCGTTGCTGCCGACGATGAAGCGGCTGGGGGCGTCGCTGATCGCGCTGACGGGAGACGACGTTTACAACGGCGCGGGCAAGCGTTCGACGCTGGCGGCGGCGGCGGACGTGGCGCTGGATTGCTCGATCTCGCGCGAGGCGTGCTCGCTGGGGCTGGCGCCGACGGCTTCGACGACGACGATGCTGGCGCTGGGCGACGCGCTCGCGGTCGCGCTGGCGGAGAAGAAGGGCTTCAAGGAAGAGGATTTCGCGGAGCTGCATCCGGGCGGAAAGCTGGGCAAGCGACTGGCGCGGGTGGAGCAGCTGATGCACTCGGGCGACGACCTGCCGCGCGTCACGCCGAAGACGAAGATGCCGGACGTGATCCACGTGATGTCGAGCAAGCGGCTGGGCGTGACGGCGGTGGCGGAGGGCGACAAGCTCGTGGGCGTGATCTCGGATGGCGACCTGCGGCGGCTGCTGCAGGCGAAGGGCAAGGACGTGCTCGACCTGACGGCCGGGGACTGCATGACGAAATCGCCGAAGACGATCGCGCCGGAGGCGTTCGCGGCGTCGGCGCTGAACATCATGGAAGAGAAGAAGATCACGTCGCTGTGCGTGGTGGACGCGGCGGGCAAGTTGCGGGGAATCGTGCACCTGCATGACCTGTGGGGCACGGAGATGATGTGATCGCGGATTGCGGATTGCCGATCGCCGATTGCCGATTGCCGATTGCCGATTGAAGGGGGACCGATGCGGCGTTCTGCGCTCCTAGTGAACTTTCTCCTGCTGGTCAGTCTTTCCGCAGTGTGCGACGACCGCACGGACGTCCTCGCCGCCCTCGATCGCCTCAACCAAGCCGGCCTGAGGCGCGATGCCGCGGCGCTGGATAGGCTGTACACCGAGGACTACTTCCACACCAATCCGGACGGCAGCGTGATGGACCGAGCGACGGTGCTCGAGTCTTATCGCCAGCCGACGCAGTTCACGTTTTCCAGCTCGGATGCCGACGAAGAGAAGGTGCAACTGCACGGTGACACGGCCGTGGTCAATCTGCGGCTGACGTTGCACGGCAAGCGCGGCGAGGATCCGTTCACCTCGCGCTATCGGGTGACGTACGTACTTCGAAAGGAACACGGAACCTGGAAGGTCGCGAACTCACATTCGTCGCTGCTCGGCATCACGCCGGGCACGGGCGAGAAGAAATAGGCAAGCCATGTATCACTACGATCCCAAAACGGCGCTCGAAGAATTGAATGAAGAGGCTGCGCTGCCGAACCCTGTGCACATGCGCGACATGATCCTGCGGGCGCGGCTCACGCCGGACCGCTCGCTGGAGCTGAACCGGCAGTTCCTGGATTACCAGAAGAATTTTGCGGAGGCCCAGCGGCTAGGCAAAGAGATCCTGAAGCAACTCGGGCAATAGAGATCCTTCGCTCCGCTCAGGATTTCGGCTGCGGGCTCCCGCTCCGCTCACGCCCGCAAACCGCCTCAACTTCGGCGAAGCGCAGAAGCTGGGTACGGAGCTGCTGCGACAGCTCGCCAAGGCGGCGGCGTAGCCGTTTCCCCGACGCCCGGAGACGGCCAGAAGGCCGTGTCTACCGAGCCGCCTGCCGTCGTGCAATACCCTCCTGTAGAATGACGGATTCGCTATGCACTATTGGTCGAAACTATTCATCCCCACGCTGCGTGAGGCGCCGGCCGATGCCGAGGTCGCGTCGCACAAGTTCCTGGTCCGGGCGGGCTATGTAAGGCAGCTCGGCGCCGGGCTGTATTCCTTCCTGTTCCTCGGCAATCGCGCGGCCAACAAGATCATGGGCATCGTGCGCGAGGAGATGGACCGGATCGGGCAGGAGTTCTACCTGCCGGCGCTGAACCCGCGCGAGATCTGGGAGGCGAGCGGCCGGTGGGCGGTGATGGGCGACAACATGTTCCGGCTGAAGGACCGCAAGGGGGCGGACCTGTGCCTGGGCATGACGCACGAAGAGGTGATGACGGACATCGCACGCAAGGAGCTGCGCAGCTACAAGCAGCTGCCGCAGATCTGGTACCAGATCCAGGCGAAGTTCCGCGACGAGCCGCGTCCGAAGTCGGGGCTGCTGCGCGTGCGGCAGTTCACGATGAAGGACTCGTACTCGTTCGACCTAGACGCGGCCGGCCTGGACGTGAGCTACCAGAAGCACTACGACACCTACTGCCGGATCTTCGACCGCTGCGGGCTGAAGTACGTGGTGGTGGAGGCGCACTCGGGGGCGATGGGCGGGTCGATGTCGCACGAGTTCATGGTGTACACGGACGCGGGCGAGGACGTGGTGGTGTCGTGCCCGAAGGGCGACTACGCCGCGAACCTGGAGAAGGCGGCCTCGCGCCTGGAGGCCGTGAAGGACTACGAGCCGACGGGCGACGGCAAGCCGGAGAAGGTGCATACGCCGGGCAAGAAGACGATCGAGGAGGTGGCGCAGTTCCTGGGGGTCTCGCCGAAGAACAAGATCAAGACGCTGGCGCTGGTGGCGACCGAGACGGACGCGAAGACCA
>DATIBR010000170.1 GCA_035457425.1 Terriglobales bacterium | reverse complement strand
CTCGACGTGCTCGAGACGCCCGCCGCCATCGACCGTGGCGGGCGCTGGTGCGTCCAGATCGGCGCCTTCGACGATCGCGACGAGGCCACCGAGGTGAAGCAGCGCCTCGCGCGCAAGTACTCCACCGCGAAAGTCATCCAGTTCACCGGGCCGACCGGCGAGTGGGTGCGCGTCCGCGTCCCGCAGGACGACAAGCGCCGCGCCCAGGAAGTCGCCGACAACGCGCGCACCTCCGCCCCCGTCTGGCTCGTCCGCATGGACTAAAGGCATTTACGATTTGCGATTTTCGGTTTTCGGTCTCGCCCCCCAAACCTTAAGGGGCCGACGACCGAGGGCCGACGACCGACGACCTGCCCGGGTTTAGAATCGTCGCGCTATGAGCGACTGTCTGTTCTGCAAGATCATCGCCGGCCAGATCCCCGCCAGGAAGGTCTACGAAGATGATCAGGTCTTCGCGTTCGAGGACATCAATCCCCAGGCGCCGACGCACCTGCTCATCATCCCCAAGCGGCACATCGTGGGATTGAAGGAAGCGCGGCCGGAAGACGCCGAGCTCCTCGGCTACATGCAGTTGGTGGCGGCAAAGCTCGGCCGCGAGCGCCAGATCGAAGAAGGCTACCGGACGGTGTACAACGTGGGCCCGGGCGCGGGCCAGAGCGTCTTCCACATCCATCTGCACCTGATCGGCGGGCGCCCGCTGCGCTGGCCGCCGGGCTAAGCGCTACGCCGCTTTCCGCACGTCGTATTCCGGGAAGGAGCGCTGCCACACCGCGGACATCAGGGCGAACTGCGGCGTCACGCGCGCGAACGAGTCCACCGTCTCCTCGACGTCGCGCCACTCCGCCGGCGTGATGCGCTTGCCGGCCGCCGCGCGGTGGTCGCGCACCGGCAGCCCCCGCAGCAGGCTGAGCGTCCGCTTCGCGACGTCGTCCTTGGTGCGTTGGGAATCCGGGTCGCTCATCACCTTCTTCGCGTCCACCCACGTCGCCGCCAGGTAACTGGGAAAGTGCGAGAGCAGCCGGAATAGGCTCATCACGTGCTTCGTGCCGGTGGTGCGCTTGATGTCGGAATACAGCAGCCAGGTGCGCAGGCCGGCTTCCTTCTCGTTCGGGATCTGCAGCCGGAATAGCCGCGACATCGCCGCGGCCTGCTTGCAGTTGCCCACGCGGCCGCGCTGCCCGCCCGAGTAGCCGCGCTGCATCAACCGGCTGAAGAGCGCCATCTGGCAGAGCGTGCGCGTGAAGATGGGAGGCACCTCGGCCAGCACCTGGATGTCAGGACGCGAGAAGCGCTCGCCGGAAAGCGCGCGGTCCTGGTCGGCGAAGCGCCAGCCGCCGCGCACCGCGTCGGAGCGCACGAACTCGCCCAGCGCCTTGGCTGCGGCATGGAACTCCTTCGACCGCGCCACCGGACCCAGGTCGCTCCACACCAGCTTCAGGTATTCCGGGACGCCCGCCACCACCTGGAACAGGGTCGGCGTGAAAGGCAGGTCGAGCGCGGTGCGCGCCTCCTGGTAGATACGCCGCAGGTCGGGACCGACCTCGTGCTCTTCAAACGCTCGCGTCAGGGACATCGGGATGCCTCCATCTCTAAGACGATAAGCAGCTTCCTTACGTTGCGTGCGCCAAGAGAAAAAGGCCGGCGTCTTCGCCGGCCTTCACTCGGTACTCGATGCTTGGAACCCGGTACTGCCTACTGCGGCGAGCTCAGCCCGAACTGCGACTGGGGCTCATCGTGGTCGTCGGGCGCGCCGTGACGCCGCAGGATCTGCGGCAGGTTCGCCGAGAACGCCGAGCGCGGCATCACCACGTCGCAGCCCGCTTCCTGCGCCTTCAGCTTCAGGTCGCCCTGCACGTGCGAGACGAACCCCACGATCGACGTCCCCCGCTTGTACTTCGCGCGGAACTTCGGGATCGCCTGCAGCGGCTTCGCGTTCACGTTGTTCAGGTCGAACACCACCAGCGATGGCGGCTCGGCCTGCTGCTCGAGCTTCTCCAGCAGCTCGTCCCCATTCTTGGCGAACTCCACTTTCACGTTGAGCTTGCGCGCCGTGTCCTGGATCTTGGTGACGAAGAAAAGGTCTTCGATGAACGCGTAGATGCGGGTGGGAGCGTCTTCGCGCATCGCCGGCAGCGGGTCGACCGAGGGGCCCTGGAAGAACTGCTGCGGACGATTCGGCTGGTTGCCGTAGCGGCCCTGCGGGCGTCCGCCGAAGGAGTTGCCGTTGCCTTCGCCCTGGGCTTGGCGATAGCTGTGGTCCATCGGCCCGACGAACGCGGGCTGGCTACCGCCGCCGCGGCGCCGGTTACGCCGGCGGCTTCCGCCACCGCCGCCGCCGGCCTGGTTGTTCTGCGGCTGGCCGCCGCCCATCTGCGGCTGGTTGCCGCGGTTCTGCTGCTGGCCACCGCCGTGGCCGCGACGGCGACGCCGCCTGCGGCCTCCGCCTCCTCCGCCGTGGGGAGGCTGGTTCTGTCCTTGGTTCATGTGGTTGTCTTTGTCTATTCCGGGACCGGCTTGGCGCCGGTGCCTTGAAAATCCTGTTCTAAGGAACTATGTCTCTTCGGCTTCCGCCACCTACACGCCTGGCTGGTCGTGCGCTAGTAGATCGGGGGCAGAAGCTCAAACTGCCTGGTTCGTCCGCTGGCGCCTGAACTGCAAGCGCCCGGTGCGTCGGCTCGCACTGGATGTGCGGCCCTTCAGGAGGACAGTCAAAATCTTAATCGGGACTGGTCGGCCGTGCAAGTCCTATTCGCGTGGGATGTGCCCGCCCCCCACTCGGATGCCCGTCCCGCGGCTGCCCGGGGCTGGCGCCCTCAAATCATTTTCGCCTTAGCCCCGCCTTCGTGGTCTGATATCCCTATGCACGCCGACTCTTCGGTCGAGCTGGGTCGCGACGACCCGGCGCTCGAGCTGCCCTGGTCTTCCCCGGACGGCGCCCGGCGCTACTACGACCTGAAGCGGCGTCCCGAGCTCCTGCTCGAAGTGCAGGAAGCCCACGACAACCGCGAGCTCGCCGAGTTCCTCGTTTCCACCAATTCCGCCATCTCCATGTTCGAGACCGCCAAGTGCGATACCTGGCTCTCGAACGAGCTCAGCGAAGCAGAAATGGTCTATGGCGCGGCCTGGAAGTTCGGGTCCTACGTGGACCTGGTCTTCACCGAGCGCGAGTCCCGCTTCGCTCTGTCGGAACACGAAGCCTTCGCCGAGCGGCTGGTCAAGCTGCTGGCGCGCGCGCCCGAGATCTCCGCCGCCGCGGAGTTCATCATCCGCCGCTGCTACTACCGCGTCGCCGGAGACGGCGACTCCGAGACCGGCTACTGCATCACGTTCTACCTCTACGGCTACGGCGACGACGAAGATGAAGCCCGCCGCCGCTGGAACGTCGGCTTGAAGCTGGTCGAGAACGCCCTGGTGCAGCTTTCCGCCCAGTCCCGCAAGGAAGCGGCGCGGTAAGTCTCGCCCCACGATTCTCTTGTCCCAGCCACCCGGCGGTGGTTAAATCCCCGCTTATGAGACTGCGTGCTCCTCGCCTCGCGACCCTGGCGCTGGTCCTGCTGGCGCTCGCCGCCACCGCTCAACAGAATCCGCTTCCCATCCTGCGCTTTCAGCGGTCCAACGCCTACCTGGAGAGCGAGCGCGCCGCGCCCCACGCCCAGGGCATGGAGGGCATGACTTACAACAATCCCGGGACGACCACGCACTATCCCAGCATGACTTCGTGCATGCTCGTCTACCCCGACGGCCGCTACATCCTGGAGAAGATCGAGGAGCGCACCGTCGGCAAGCCCAAGACCAAGCGCTCCGAAGGCACCTTCACCCCCGAAGAACTGGCGCAGCTCAAGGCGGTCCTGGAAGCGCCCGAGTTCCGGAGCCTCGCGACCAACCCGATGCCCGACATCCCCGACAACGCGACCACCATGAAGGAAGTGGAGCAGACCGAGACCGAGGTCTATCACGGCCGCGACTTCCAGACCTTCACCATCACGCGCCAGCGGATGAAGACCACCAGCACCTCCGGCCTCGACATCTGGATCGACAACAGCGGCAAGAGCAACAAGGCCCTCGGTCCATTCAACAAGTGGATGAAGGACGCCGAGAAGAAGATGAAGGACGGATTGAAAGAGGCTCAGCCGCAGTACTGCCACCCGGTGCAGGTGGGGTAGCGATGAGGCGCGCCATCGCGATCCTCGTGCTGCTCCCGCTGCTCATGCCCGCGGCCGCGCAACAGAATGCCTCCCAGAAGCAGGGGCCGCCGATGCTGGCCAGGATCTCCGAGGTGAAACCTGGAGTGCTCACTGCCGACCATCGCTGTGTCCTCATCTTGCCTGACCGCCGATTCCATTTCGAGCGCGCAACGCGCCAGCGCGCCAAGGACCTCACCCGGAAGGTATACGAGGGCGAGTTCTCGCAGGCCGAGTGGGACCAGATTCTGGCGATGCTGGGCGACAAAGACCTGAAGGCGCTGTCGGTGCCGGCCCCCCGTGGGGTCCTGGTCGTCGAAGATATGGATCTCGTCACCATCAATATCTGGCGCGACCCGGGCTACCAGACCCTGGAGTTCCTGACGAAACGCGACCGCGCTCCTTACGAGCGCACGCTGAAGCCGTTGCTGAGCTGGTGGAAGGGCTTTGCCAAACGCGGCTTGAGCGAGAGCAAAGCGCCGGTGGACGACTCCTGTGCGCTTGCCGGCAACGACAACATGCTGTTCGCGCCCTAGGTGCGCAGCCGCCTCCCGCACAGTAACTGCCTTAACGTAGGAAAGGCGTTGCGGTCGGGGAATATATCCCGAAGTTTCTCCGCGTGCCGGGCGGCAGGGCCGCAATCCTTAGGGTAAAAAGTACAATAAGACCACGCGCCCGTAGCTCAACCGGATAGAGCACGGGATTTCTAATCCCGTGGTTGCAGGTTCGAGTCCTGCCGGGCGCGCCACTGCTACTGCTGTTCCACGAAGCAGCCCAGGTCCTTCTCCGCCACGCCCTGGGGCACCACCTGCCCGCGCACGACCTGGAGCTGGTTGACCGCCAGGATGTCCGAGGTCTTCCACAGCGGGAACTCGAAGACGCGCTCCACCTCCAGGCGCCGCACGCGCAGCCGCATGCGGCCGGGCTTGGCGCTGGTGAACAGCGGCGCCAGTTGCGCGGCGGTCAGCCCCTTCACCTCGGTGCCATTGACCGCGATGATGACGTCGCCCAGGTGGACGCCCGCATGCGTCGCCGGGCCATCGTCCATCGGGCCCACCATCACCTCGTCCGGCATCTGGACCAGCATGACCTGGAAGCCGCCGAAGTAGGTCGCCGGATCCTCCGGGAGGCCGCTGGGGAACACCACTCCCTGGACGCGCGCGGGGTCGAAGTTGCGGATGCGGTCGATCTCGGCGTCGCTCATGTCGGCCGGGACCTGCGCGCCGTTGGGCGCGACCTTGCGTCCCTGGCGCTCGAGCTGGTCGGCCAGCGGCTCGCGCTCCACGTCGTAGGCGTACTTCCCGCCGGCGCGCGCCACCTCGATGCGCACGCGCCGCGGCTTGTCGCGCGTGACCTTCTGCATGTCCGCCAGCGACCCGATGGAGACGCCGTCGATCGCCACCACGGCGTCGCCCGGCTTCAGGCCGGCCTTGGCCGCGGGCCCCTGCGGGTCCACGCGCCGCACGAACACCGGGCAGCCCTCTTTCGGCTGCGCCAGGTCCACGCCGATCACGTACTGCGGCGGCATCGTCTGCTGCTGCGCGAAGAGCGGCAGCGCGAACAGGAGGAGAGCGAAACGCGGCTTCATCCTTTTATTATCGCGCGCCGGGCGCGCTGCGCAAAAATCCTAGGCCGCCGGCGCCTGCTTCTCGCCCTCCGCCTTGGCGTCGGCGCGCCCCTGCTCCGCCGCCGCATGCTCGATCTCGCTGTTCACCTCGCCGCCCAGCATGATCGAGGTCCCGGTGATGTACAGCCAAAGCATCAGGATGATGACCGCGCCGATCGAGCCATACGTCTTCGCGTAGTTGTTGAAATAAGCCAGGTAGAGACGGAACAGCGCGGAAGCGCCCAGCCAGATCACCACGCCCAGCAGCGAGCCCGGCGTGATCCAGTACCACTTCTGCTCTTTCACGTCGGGGGCGAAGTAATAGATCAACGCGAAAGCAAAGGCCATGAGCGCAAATGCTAGCGGCCACTGCACCACCGTCCACGTGGTCACGGCGACCGAGCCGAGAGGAAGATGCGACCCCAGGTAGTCGGCGATGCGTCCGCCGAACAGCACCACCGCGAGCGCCACGATGGCCAGCACGCTGAGCGCGATCGTCAGCCCGAGCGCGATGCCGTAACGCTTCCACAGCGGCCGGCCCTCTTTCACGTCGTAGGCCGCGTTCAAGGAGGTCATGATCGCCACGATCCCGCCCATCGCCGACCAGATGGTGAACACGATGCCGAACGTCAGCTTCAGGCCGCCGGCCGCCTGCGTCACCTCCTGGATGGTCTTGCTGATCAGCTCCGAGGCCGAGCCCGGCGCCAGCCGGGCCAGGTACGCAAACAGCTGCTGCTGGAAGCTCGGGTTCCCATGCGCGATCAACCCGATCAGGGTCACCAGGAAGAGCATCGCCGGGAACAAGGCGAGCATGAAGTAATAAGCCAGCTGCGCGGCGTGCGACGCGACGTCGTCTTCGTTGTACTCCTTCCACACGCGCTTCATCAGGCGCAGCGGAGGCAGCCCCCCGAACGCCCACAACGAGGGCGGCGGCGGTTCTCCTTCGTTCCCGGTTGCCTTGCGATACCGGATCGAGCGCACGGCGGCCATGGCGGCTCTCCTTGGATCCAGGGGCGTGATCTCTTAGATGGCCCGGCGGTGACGCTGAGAGCTGCTGGTGGTGACTTCGGTCACTGGCCTTCCCCCGCCGGTGCTGGTACAAAAGAAGGTCCTTATTACGCCTTCATGAGCACTCTTATCGAACCCTTCCCGCGGAGCGCCCGGTGCTGAGAGCGCTCTTCATTTCCCTCTCGGAAAGCAAACGGTTGCGCCGCATCGCCGAGCACTCAGCGATGGGACGCCGCATGTCTGGCCGCTTCGTCGCCGGCATGCAGGTCTCGGACGTGCTCACGGCCACGCGCGCGATGAACGACCTGGGCATGTCGGTCTCCATCGACAACCTGGGCGAGAACGTCACCAACGCCGACGAGGCCCGGCACTCGGCCGCCCTCTACCACGAGCTGCTGGAGAAGATCAGCGAGCAGAAACTCGACGCCAACGTCAGCTTGAAGCTCACGCACATGGGGCTCGACGTCGACGAGCCGCTCTCCTACTCCATCGTCACCGACCTGGTGGCGCACGCCGCCCGGCTCGGGAACTTCGTCCGCGTCGACATGGAAGGCTCGCCCTACACGCAGCGCACGCTCGACTTCGTTCACCAGCTCCACGCCGAACCGAAGAACAAGGGCGCGGTCGGCGCGGTCATCCAGTCGTACCTGTTTCGCAGCGAGAAGGACGTGCAGGACCTGCTGGCGGAGAAGATCCGCATCCGGCTGTGCAAGGGCGCCTACAAGGAGCCGCCGGAGATCGCTTTCCAGAAGAAGTCCGACGTGGACGCCAACTACGTCACGCTGATGAAGCTGCTGCTCAAGAGCGGCGTCTACCACGGCATCGCGACGCACGACGAGAAGATGATCGCCGCGACCAAGGACTTCGCCCGGGCCGAGGGCATCTCCTCCAAGGCCTTCGAGTTCCAGATGCTCCACGGCATTCGCCGCGACCTGCAGCAGGAACTCGTCCGCGACGGCTGGCGCATGCGCGTCTACATCCCCTTCGGCAGCGAGTGGTATCCCTACTTCATGCGGCGGCTCGCGGAGCGTCCCGCCAACGTCTTCTTCATCGCCAGGAATATCTTCCGCTCGTGATCGGCTCGCGGTTGGGCGGCAGGCGGCTCGCCGCGCCTGCTCTGCGCTGCCAGCTGCGGGCCGCCGGCCTGCGATAATCTCGACATGACGGTTCCCCGCGTGGTCATCATCGGCGGTGGCTTCGGCGGCCTCTACGCCGCGCGTGCCCTGCGCCGCGTGCCGGTCGCCCTCACGCTCGTCGACCGCAAGAACCACCACAACTTCCAGCCGCTGCTCTACCAGGTCGCGACCGCGGGACTCTCACCGGGCGATATCGCGCGCCCCATCCGCGAGATCCTCCGCCGCCAGAAGAACGCCGAGGTCCTGATGGCCGAGGTCACCGGCTTCGACCTCGCCCGCAAGGCCGTCAAGCTGGCGGGCGGCGGCGAGCTCCCCTACGACTGGCTCATCGTCGCCAGCGGCGCGCGGCACTCCTACTTCGGCCACGACGAGTGGGAGAAGCTCGCGCCCGGGCTGAAGACGCTCGAGGACGCGCTCGACATGCGCCGCCGCATCCTGCTCGCCTTCGAGCACGCCGAGCGCGAGGCCGACCTCACCGGCACCCACGCCCCGCTGAACTTCGTCATCATCGGCGCCGGCGCCACCGGGCTGGAGCTCGCCGGCGCGCTCGCCGAGGTCGCCCGCCGCGTGCTCGCGCGCGACTTCCGCAACATCGACCCCGCGAAGTCGCGCATCATCCTGCTGGAAGGCGGGCCGCGCGTCCTCTCGACATATCCCGGGGACCTTTCACGCAGCGCGGAGGAGCAGTTGCGCGATCTCGGCGTGGAGGTGCGCACCGGCGCGCAGGTCACGCGCGTCGCGCCCGGCGCCGTCTACATCGGCGAGGAGCGGCTGCCGGCCGCGGTCGTGCTCTGGGCCGCCGGCGTGCAGGCCTCGCCCCTCGGCAAGCTGCTGGGCTCGCCCACCGACCGCGCCGGCCGCGTGCTCGTCGAGCCGGAC
>DATIBR010000169.1 GCA_035457425.1 Terriglobales bacterium | reverse complement strand
AGCCGAGCGCATCTTCCGCGACGATTCTCCTGCCGAGCCGCTGTACGGCTCTATCCTGCAAGACGATCCTGCTGATAACGCCGCGTAACACTGTGTGGGCCGTCCCCCCTCGTTCTCCGGGGCGGCCCACCACCTTCCTCTTCGATCCGCGATCTCTGTTAGCAACCCGGAGCAGCGACTTGGCGTCCCACTGCTCGCGCCACGGGTTGGAGAGCAAGTGCCACTCGCAACTCTGCGCCGAGGTCCGTTCCGCGCCACCATCCTGCCGGACCGCTTTTACCGAAATGCCCTCTTTCATTATGTGATCCAGCGCAAGGGCTCGCGCGACGTGCTCGCGTGGGGACAGGAGCGCACGCTGGCGGCCGCGCGCCACGCCGCCGAGCGCCAGATGGACCTGCTGATGGAGTCGGAACCGCTCGCCAAGCGCACATCGGCGTGAGCGCTACTTCGTAGCCAGCAGCGGCGTGCCCTCCACCACTTCCTGGACGAGGCGCGGACGCTCGCCGGGCTTCCACGCGCGCACGCGATGCACCACGCGGTAGCGCAGCGGGCCGCCGTCGGGGGTCGCGCTGCGCGTGAGCGGCCGCGGGATGCAGACGAACTCGGTCTCCATCTCCGCCGCGCTGAGCCGGACGGTCGCATACCCGTGGCCGGCGAGATCACAGAAAGAAAGATGGGGCGCGACCTGCGGATTGCTCTGCGCGACCGCCTGGGCGACGTCGCCGGTCTGCTGCAGCGTCAGCGCCGAGCGGACGCCGTGCAGCGTGCTCATGTTGAACGCGGGCCAGAGGGTGCCGTCGGGATGGTCGTGGACGTAGAGCGCGCGGACCGGATCGTCTTTCCGGATGTTGTACTCGGCGGACTCGGCGATGCCGGGCGCGGAGATGGAGCCGGTGATGAACTCCACGCCCAACGGTTCGAACTTCTCCGGCGGCAGTCCCTTCGAGAGCGTGCCGGCCCAGAAGGAATGGCGGTCGCCGGCGACGATGGCGAAGTTCGTGATGCCGCGCTCGCGCACCAGGTCGAGGATCTCGCCGCGCTCCAGGAAGAACGCGCCGCTGAACATGCCGTAGCCCTGGCCGGGCCACTTGGCGCGCAGCTCCGGCGGCAGGTTCTGGAGGTCGGTGCGCCATTCCAGCGTGCCGAAGGAATGCGCCCAGACCTTCCAGCGCGCAGTCGAAGTCCGCAGGCGCTCGAGGAACCATGCCTTCTGGTCCTTGCCGAGGAAGGATTGCGGGGGCGCGTCCTTGCGCGGATTCGGGAGGTCCTTGCCGCCGTAGCGGATGGTGTCGGGCGGGTGGCCGTGATCGTAGGCGCGGCCGGAATCGAGGATCTCGACCGCCTCCTGCGGGTTCGCCCAGCGAAACTCAGCGGGCGAGAACGCGCTCGAGTCGGGCGGCTCGGCGCGGAAGGAATGGTTGTCGGTGATGATGAGGTCGAGGTTCCTGCCGAAGCGCAGCGCGCGATAGAACCTCACGCTGTTCACGGCGGCGAGGTTGTTGGGCTCGAGGCCGAGGCCATAGTCGTCGAACTTTTCGATAGGGACGTCTTGGACGTCGGGCGCCTCGAAGGCGTCGCCCTTGCCCGGCTTCACGACGCGCGCGGGCTGGAACTCGTACCAGGCCTGGTTGGCGGCGACGCGCATGCGCTGCGCCGGACGCGTCTTGCCGAAGAACACCTGCTGGCTCTGCCAGCCCTGCCAGGAGAACTCATGGTTGTCGCCGATGCAGACGAACGGCCAGCGCGCGCGCGCGTCCTGGATGTCGGGATCCTCGAGGAAGGCGCGGTAGGTGACGCGGTAGTCCTCGAGCGTGGTTGGCGCGTGCAGGCCGGCGTCGACCTTCTCGCCGTGCGGCAAGCGATAGACCTCGCGCAGCGTGCGCGCGTAGCGGCGTCCATCGGGGCGGTCCTCGGGATACCACACGACTTCGTAGATGAAGTCGCCGAGATGCAGGACGAATGCCAGGCGCTCGGCGGGCGCGCGGCGCTGGTCTTCGAAGATCATGCGGCGATACGCGTTCTGCCAGCCCTCGGTCACGCTCTGGCAGCTCACGAAAGCGAAGCGGAGCGGGCGGGAGTCGTGGCGCGCGGGCGCGGTGAGGGTGCGGCCGACGCGGCTGCCGAAGCCGTGCTCGTCGGTGAAGCGGTACCAGTACTCGCGCGCGGGGCGCAGCCCGGTGGCGAGGAAGCGGCACGTCCAGTCGGTCGCGGCGGCGACCCCCGCCTTGCCGCGCGCCACGATGCGGCGGAACTTGGGGTCGGCGGCGACTTCGACGCGGAGCTGCCGCGCTTCAGGCGACCCGGCGACCGGCGGGCGGCGCGTCCAGAGGATGACGCTGTCGGGGACGGGATCGCCCGAGGCGACGCCCTGCGGATAGAGGTCGCGGCGCTCTTTCCAGGGCGGGATGGCGAAGGCGTACGCGCCGGGCGATGCGAGGCCGGCGCCCATGGCGGCGGCGAGCGACTTCAGGAAGTTGCGGCGGTCCATGGCTCCCCCACCGAGTTCGACTCGGGGCGGCGTAAAGCGTAACCAGAAAAAAGGCGGGCGAGTCGCCCGCCTCCACAGCTTGTTACCGGCGGCGTGACGCCGCCGACCCTGCCGGCCTGGAGGCCAGCGCTGCGGCTAGCGCTTCATGTACTCATCCCGCAGTCGAGTCTGTCGCGACTCCAGCGGGACCTCGCGGCCGGCGATGAAGACGTGCTTCACGTCGGTCTTGACGTCGAGCGGGTCGCCGTTGGAGACCACGACGTTGGCGGTCTTGCCGGCGTCGAGCGAGCCGAGCTGGCCGGCGACGCCCCAGATCTCGGCGGCATTGAGCGTGATGGCCTTCATCGCCTCGTCCCACGGCAGCCCCCAGGCGACCGCGTAGCCGGCCTCGTAAGGCAGGTTGCGCGGCTGCACGACGGCGTAGAGGTCGTAGCTGGCGAAGGCGAACTTCACGCCGCGGCGGTGCAGCTCGGCGGGCAGCTTGTAGACCGCGTCGTAGCGCTCGTCGTCGCGCGGCTGCTCGTAGATGGGGCCGAGGATGACGGGCAGCTTGGTGGCGGCGATCTGGTCGAGGTTGATCTGCGCGTGCGTGAGCCCTTTCAGGATCACGCGCAGCTTGAACTCGCGGGCCAGGGCGAGCGCGGTGTAGAGGTCGGTGGACTCCTGCACGTCGAGCACGACCGGGCGCTCGCCGGCGAGATACGGCAGCAGCGCCTCCAGCTTCAGGTCGCGCTTGGGCGGCGTCTTCTTGTCGTCTTTCTTGTCCTTGTCGCCGTCCTTCTTCTCGGCGGGCTTGTTGTAGTCATCCCACTTGCGCTTGTAGTCGAGGGCGTCGAGGAAGGTCTGGCGCAGCTGCGTCGCCAGGCCCATGCGAGTGGAGGGATACTTCCAGTTCTCGAAGCTGCCGCGGCGGCGGCGCTGGTTGGCGGAGAAGTTCATGGCCAGCGCGATGTCCTTGCCGATGAGCATCTCCTCGCCCGACGGCCCCCAGAGCTGGATGAGCGAATCCTGGCCGGGGAGCGTGTCGTCGTCGCCGGGCGCGACGATGGCATTGGTGATGCCGTTGATGCGGCTGATCGGGATGTGCTCGGTCTCGGCGTGGAAGGCGTCGTAGACGTGCATGTGCGGCATGATCTCGTCGGAGGGCTCGCTGGAGTCGTTGGTCATGTCGACGGCCTGGATCTCGCTCAGGCCGAGGCGCGTCTCGGAGTCGAACAGGCCGGGGTAGACCCACATGCCGGTGGCGTCGATGACACGAGCGCCGCGCGGGATGGCGGTCGAGGGCCCGCCGACGGCGGTGATCTTGCCGTCCTGCATCACGACCACGCCGTTCTCGATGGTGCCGTGCGAGACGGTCACCACCTTGCCGCCCTTGAGGGCGGTGAGCGGCGCGGGCGGCAGCGCGGGCTTGGCGGGCGCGGGCTTCCCTGCGGGTTTCTGTGTCTTTTGGGCGAAGGCGGGAGAGAGCAGCAAGACCAACGCCAGTGCCGCCCCGAACGGGGCTCGGAGGAAATGGAGGGCAGGGCCACGGCGGCGCTGCGGCGCCACCCCTTCCAAGCCGATCACCCGATCACTCGATGTATCGATCACGCGGTTCATTTACTTGCCCTCCGTGTAGTACGGCATGCCGTAGCCCGGCAGGCTCTTGTCGAAGAAGAGGTCGCCGTCGATGAAGACCTTTTCCGGCGTGGCGTAGGACGAGAGCGGGTACTTGTCCCAGATGACGACGTCGGCGTCCTTGCCGGCGTCGAGGGAGCCGACCTTGTCGTCGACGCCGATGATCCACGCCGGGTTGAGCGTGATCATCTTCATGGCCTCGTCCTCGGTGGCGCCGCCGTAGTGCATGGTCTTGGCGGCTTCCTGGTTGAGGCGGCGGGTCAGGTCGTCGGAGTCGCTCTTGATGGCGACGCGCACGCCCTTGCGCATGGAGATGACGGCGTTCCACGGGATGGCGTCGTTGGCTTCCATCTTGTAGCCGTACCAGTCGCTGAAGGTGGCGAGGGCCACGCCGTCGGCGGCCACCTTGTCGGCGACCTTGTAGACCTCGAGCCCGTGATGGAAGGCGCGGATCTTGTAGCCGAACTCGTGCGCGATGGCCATCTCGGTGAGGAACTCGTCGGCGCGATAGCAGTGGATCTGGACCAGCAGCTTGCCGCGCAGGATGTCGGCGAGGGCGTCGAGCTTGAGGTCGCGCTTGGGCTGCTTGGCGTCCTTGTCGCCCTTCTGCGTCTTGGCGTTGTAGTCGTCCCACTCGCGCATGTACTCGCGCGCTTCCTGGAAGGCCTGGCGCATGACGGCGAAGTTGCCCATGCGGGTGGCGGGCGTCTGGTTGCGGCCGCCGTAGACGCGCTTGGGGTTCTCGCCGGAGGCGAACTTGATGGACTGCGGCGCGCCCGGGAAGAGCAGGTCGTCGCGGTCCATGCCGTACTTGTGCTTGATCACGACGGCCTGGCCGCCGATCATGTTGGCGGAGCCGTGCAGCAGCAGCGACGTGGTGGTGCCCCCGGCGAGCGCGCGGTAGATGCCCTTGTCGGTGTACTGGAAGGCGTCGAGCATGATCATCTGCGGGGTGATAGGGGAGGTGGCCTCGTTCACGTCGCCGTCGAGCGCGATGTGCGAGTGCGCGTCGATCAGGCCGGGGGTGACCCACTTGCCGGTCGCGTCGATGACCTTGGCGGAGGCGGGCGCTTGCACCGTCTGGCCGACCGCGACGATCTTGCCGTCCTTGATGTAGAGCTGGCCGTTCGCGATGCGGCCGTGCGTCACCGTGAGCAGCGTGCCGCCCTTGATCACGACTTCGTTGTGGCCGGTGGGCTTGGCCATCTTCTGCGGCGCGGCCTGCGTGCCGGAGTCGGCGGCGGGCTCGCCCGTAGGCGCCGGCGCAGGCTGCTGCTGGCCGGGAGGCGGCGCCTCGGGCTGCTGCGTTTGCGCCGGCGGATTCGAGGGCTGCTGTTGCGCGGCCGCGAATGCGGCCAGCGCGACGACAAGCAGGAAGGCAAACAGACTCCTGCGGACAGGTGACATGGGCTGGTCCTCCTGAAAGGAACGGAGGATTGTAGGAGAGCGATACGCGGTAAGCAACAAGCGATCAGCGCTGCGGGCTTGCTTCTTGCTTATCGCTTATTGCTTACTGCTAGGCGTATGCGAGCCGTCATCCAACGAGTCTCTCGCGCACGCGTCACGGTCGCCGGCGAAGTCGCCGGCGAGATCGGGCGCGGGCTGCTGGTGCTGCTGGGCGTGGCGAAGTCCGACAACGAGGCGGCAGCGGACTATCTCGCCGAGAAGACGGCGGGGCTCCGCGTGTTCGAAGACGCGGACGGCAAGATGAACCTGGACGTGGCGCAGGCGGGCGGCGCGGCGCTGGTGGTCTCGCAGTTCACGCTCTACGGCGACGTGCGGCGCGGCAAGCGGCCGTCGTTCGACGAAGCCGCGCGGCCGGAAGACGCGCGCCGGCTCTACGAGCATTTCGTCGGGAAGCTGCGCGCCGCGGGCCTGCGCGTCGAGACCGGCAGGTTCCAGGAGATGATGGACGTGGAGCTGGTGAACGACGGGCCGGTGACGATCCTGCTGGACTCGGGAAAAGTCTTCTGAGGGACTGCCGAACTGCAGTTAGGCAGTTCAGCGCTGTGCCAAGACTGCGTCTGCCACCCTGGCTGCTTCTACCGTCTCCTTCACGTCGTGCACGCGCACGATGTGCGCGCCTTTCATGATGGAGAGCACGGCGGCGGCGACCGAAGCGTGCAGGCGCTGGTCAGGCGGGGCGTCCGCGCCCTCGCGGGCGAGGAGGCGCCCGAGGAAGGATTTGCGCGAGGTGCCGCCGGCGAGCGGGAAGCCGAGCGCGGCGAACTCGTCCAAGCGCGCCAGCAGCGGCACGTTCTCGTCGAAGCGCTTGCCGAAGCCGAAGCCGGGGTCGAGCACGATGCGGTCCTTCGCGATCCCCGCGCGCGTGGCGTGCGCGGCGACTTGCTCGAGGCCGCGCCGCACTTCCGCGAAGGGATCGTTCAGCGGCGGCAGCGACTTCCACTCGTCAGGACGGCCGCGCGTGTGCATCAGGAGCACGCCGCACTGCAGGCCGGCGAGTGTTTCTGCCATCTTCGTGTCCCAGGTCAGCCCGCTGACGTCGTTGACGACGTCGGCGCCGGCGGCGACGGTCGCGCGCGCGACCTCATTCTTGTAGGTGTCCACCGAAAGCACCGCGGATGGCCGCTCGCGCTTCACGCGCTCGAGCACCGGCAGGACGCGAGCCAGCTCTTCTTCCGCGCTGACCGCGGCTTCGGTGGTTCCGGCGTGCGCGCCCGGGCGCGTGGATTCGCCGCCGAGGTCGAGCAGGTCGGCGCCTTCGTCGAGCAGCCGCAGCGCGTGCGCGGTGGCTTTGTCGGCGCAGAAGAACTTGCCGCCGTCGGAGAACGAGTCGGGCGTGACGTTGACCACGCCCATGACGAGCGTGCGCTCGCCGAGCGCGAGCTTGCGGCGGCCGAGGTCCCAAGTGAAGCGCGGTCGGGCCATCAGGGCGGCTATTCTACGCGGAAATAGTCTTCAGTCTTCAGACGTCAGGAAAGGGCGACGACAGCCGCTTGTGAAACCTCCTGAAGACTGAAGTCTGATGTCTGAAGACTTCTGCGCGAGCAGTTGACGCCTTCGTGCGCGGAAGTAGAGAATGACCATTCGCCTTTGAGGTGACCATGCTGGCATACGTCTTCGTCGTCTTCGCCGTCCTGTTCCGCTTCCTCATCCCGGTGTTCGGCTCGAAGGAGGTCACCGGGCTGATGGGCTTCGCCCCGCTGACGGCGGCGCTGCTGTACTTCGGCGCGCGCCAGCCGCGCGCGCGCATGTGGGCGCCCTTGGCGATGCTGATCGCCGGGGACGTGGCGCTGAACGTGTGGGTGTATCACCTGCCGCTGGGCGCGGACCAGGTGGTGAGCTGGGCGTTCTACTGCGCGCTCATGCTGTTTGGCGGCGTGCTGCGCGAGAACCAGGTCCCGCTACGCGTGGGCGGCGTGGCGCTGAGCAGTTCGGTGGCGTTCTTCCTGGTCAGCAACTTCGCGGTGTGGGCGGTGTGGGCGATGTATCCCAAGACGCTCGCCGGCTTGAGCGCGTGCTATATCGCGGGGCTGCCGTTCTTCCGCAACGCCCTGATCGGAGACCTGGCGTGGACGGCGGTGTTCTTCGGAGCGCCGGCGCTGGCAGCACAGTTCGGGCTGCAAGCGGAGAGGGTTCGCGCGAAGTAGTCTTCAGACTTCAGTCTTCAGACTTCAGCAAGAGCAAAGCGCCGGGTGATCCGGCGCTTTTGTCTTTCCTGAAGACTGACGTCTGAAGTCTGAAGACTATCTTCCTTCGCCGACGACGGCGGGTCCGGGGGAGCGGCGCTTGCGCAGCCACCAGACGAGCGCGCCGAGCGCGATGGCGCTCAGCACCACGATCAGCACCAGCCAGCCGTGCGCTTTCACGAGCTCGTAGACTTTCGGGCCGAAGACGACCGTGAGCGCCGAGAGGATGAGGAAGCGCAGCATGCGTCCGGCGAAGATGGCGAGCAGGAAGTCGCGCACGTTCAGCTTGGCGGCGCCGGCGAACAGCACGAAGGCCTTGAAGGGCGTGGGTGGCGGCATCATCGCGGGCAGCACGAGCGCGAGCACTTCGTGCCGCTCGAACGAAGCCCGGATGCGCGCCAGCGTCGCCGCCGGGATG
Source organism: Terriglobales bacterium (assembly GCA_035457425.1). Taxonomy (NCBI): domain Bacteria; kingdom Pseudomonadati; phylum Acidobacteriota; class Terriglobia; order Terriglobales; species Terriglobales bacterium. The sequence continues at coordinate 10,643 of DATIBR010000169.1, read as the reverse complement.
CGCTTCTCGAGCAGCAGTTCCTCGCCTTCGTAGCCGATCCAGTAAGGGAACAGGCTGCCGACCGCCGAGCCGGCCGAGGCCACCAGACAATAGAGCCAGAACATGCCGGGGTTCTTCCACACGTATCCGGCCACGACCGGGTCGAGCGGGATGACCGGGATCATGGAGTCCACCGTCGCGATCACCAGCACCGCCAGCCAGCCGGGCAGGGGCGCGAGCAGCGCCAGCAGCCACTTCTGGTACTTCAGGAAGATGTTCTTGAGGAAATGCAATACGGTGGGACTCTCGCCTCAGGGTGAAGCACCAGTCTACTTGTGAGCGGTGTTTCCCGCCAGCAGGTCGAGCGCGTGCGGCAGGAGTTCGATGATGGCGGTGAGCGAATCCGTCGCCGCCCGGGGCGCGCCGGGGAGATTCACGATGAGCGAGGTGCCGAGCGTGCCGCAGACGCCGCGGCTGAGCGCGGCGAAGGGCGTCTTGTTGGCGCCGGCGGCGCGCATGCGCTCGGCCAGGCCTTCGACCAGCCGCTCGCAGACGGCGCGGGTGGCTTCCGGCGTGACGTCGCGCGGCGCGACGCCGGTCCCTCCGGTGGTCACGACCAGCCGCGCCTTGGCCGCCAACCGCCGCAGCGCGTGCTCGATGACCGGCTGTTCGTCGGAGACGACGCCCGCGGTCACCACCTCGAACTTCTTCTTCTTGAGCAGCGCGACGACCTTCGGCCCGGAGAGGTCCTGGCGCTCGCCGCGGTGCGCGGAATCGGAGATGGTCAGGACGGCGGCGGTCATGAGGGGACGTTTCAAGTTTCAGGTTTCGAGTTTCAAGCCGTACTCGAAACTTGAAACGCGAAACCCGAGACTACGCTTCGAGGACGTTCTCTTCCTGGTCGCGATTGGCTTCGTCGAGCAGGCGCAGGCCTTCCATCAGCAGGCCCTGGGTGGAGCGGGTGCAGGTCTGCTCGCCGGAGCGGCCGGTGAAATCGATCTGGAAGGTGCCGGTCTGCCAGGCGAGCGCCTTGTAGACGGCGTCGTCGCCCTTGGTCGCGCCGTAGACGGCGTGGTTGACCTGGCCGTCGGAGAAGAACATCTCGCACTTCTCGCCGTTGTTGGTGAGGACGAGCGAGCAGGTCTTGTGGCCCATCTCGAGCGACTGCAGCAGGTCCATGATGTTCATCTGCTGGAGCGAGCCGCGCAGCACGCCTTCGCCCGGGGCCTCGCGCGCCATCTTCTCGAGCGCGATCTTGTCGACTACCTTCTTGATGCGCGCGGTGGCTTCCTTGATGAAGAAGGGCTTTTCGAGGAAGTCCTCGACCTGGTCCTGGAGCATCTTGAGCTTGTCGGTGATGTCGGCCTTGCTGGCGGCGAGGATGACAGGGATCTTGGCGGTGCCGGTGCGCGATTTCAGCTTCTCGAAGAGCGCGCGCCCGTCCATCGAAGACATGGTGTAGTCGGCGATGACGAGGTCGGGGTTCTCATCGACCGCCTTGAGCAGGGCGTCGGCGCCGTCGGTCGCGGTCGAGACGGTGGCGATGGCCGACAGAGAGTTCTTCAGCATCCCCAGCACCATGGGGTTGTCGTCCACCACGAGGACCTTGACGTTCGCCGGCAATGTTCCGTCCTGCCTATTTCTTCCGGGGGCTCCGATTGTAATCGCCCGACTTTCCGCCGGACTTGCGTTCCAGCCGGACAAAGCGGATCTCGATGGCCTTGTCCAACGCCTTGCACATGTCGTAAACGGTCAGGGCGGCGATGCTGGCCGCCACCAGCGCTTCCATCTCCACGCCGGTGGCCGCGGTGGTCGTTACTTCGGAGGCAATAGCGACGCCATTCTCGCACAGCTTTGCCCGCACATCAACGCGGCTCAGCGGGATGTTATGGCACATCGGGATGAGCTCGGCCGTCCGCTTGGCGGCGGCGATGCCCGCGAACCGCGCCACCTCGAGCGGGTCGCCCTTGGGGTTCTGCGGCAGCGCTTGCAGGACCCGGGGCGGCATCGCGACGAAGGCCGCGGCTTCGGCCACGCGCCGGGTCGGCGGCTTGGCGGAGACGTCGACCATCGTGGCGCGGCCGCGCTGGTCGTAGTGCGACAAGGTAGTTGGTCGTCGGTCGGTCTTCGGCTTCTTCGTCATAGGAGAAGGATGCTGACCAGCTCGCCGGCCTTCAGCGTGTCGCGATCCGGCGGAACAACAAGATAGCAGTCGGCCTGCGCGGTCGAGGCCATGTCGCCGGAGCCCTGCCACCGGATGGCTTCGACTTCCACGTTCTCGAACTCGCCGCTGAGCCGCGCGGGCAGGAAGCGCGTGAGCCCGGTCTTCGTCCTCAAGTCTGACTTGAGTCGCGCCTGCAGGAAGCGAAGCGGCTGCGGCGCGGCGCCGGAGAGCGCGTCAAGTACCGGGCGCGCGAACAGCTGGAACGTCACCATGGTCGAGACCGGGTTCCCCGGCAGCCCGAGGAAGGGCACCGGGTCCGCTCCGGAGCGCGGCGGGACGCGCCCGAGGACCGCGGGGCGGCCGGGCTGGATGGCGGCGCCGGTGAAGACGAATTCCGCGCCCAGCTCCGCGAGCGCCTGCTCGACCAGGTCGTACTTGCCGACGGAGACGCCGCCGGTGATGAGCAACAGGTCCGACGCCAGGCCCTGCAACAGCAGGCGGCGCAGGGGCTCGAGCTGGTCGGGCGCGATGGGGAGCTGCACCGCGACCGCGCCGGCGGCCTCGACCTGGGCGGCAAGGGAATACGAGTTCGAGTTGCGGATCTGGTGCGGCCCGGGCTGGGCGGCGACCTCGACGACTTCGTCGCCGGTCGAAAGAATGGCGACGCGAGGGCGGGGAAAGACGCGCAGTTCGGTGCGGCCCGCGGCGGCCGCGAGCGCGAGCTGCGGATGCGCCAGCCGCGTTCCGGGCGCGAGCAACGCGCTGCCCGCGCGCGCTTCCGCGCCCGCGGGAACGATGTTCTCGCCCGCCGCGACCGCGCGGGCGACCTCGACGGTTTCGCCGGCGCGCGTGGTGTACTCGATCATGACCACCGCGTCGGCGCCCGGCGGCGCCGCCGCGCCGGTCATGATCTCGGCGGCCTGGCCGGCGGCAAGAGGCGCGCCCGTCCAGCTTCCGCCCGCGCGCATCTCCCCCACCACGCGCAGCTTTGCGGGGAGCCGCGCGAGATCGGCGGCACGAACGGCGTAGCCATCGCGCGTGGAGCGCGGGAAGGGCGGGAAGTCGCGGTCTGCGGTGACGGGCTCGGCCAGCACGCGGCCGCGACTGTCGGCCAGCGCGACCAGTTCCACGGCGGCGGGCTTCGACTGCCGCGCCACGCGCTCGACCGCGCGCCGGGCCTCGACGAATGGCAGCAGCGCGGTCTGGGCTGGAGTGCTCATCGCAGGAGCAAAGATTCTAGTCTCGCCGGCGCAAACAGCAACGTCCTCCCGCGCGGGAGGACGCTGCCGTGAGACCGGAGCCGCTCACTTTTTCTTCTTCTTGTAGGTGGTCTCGACCTCGTCGCCCATGCTGGCGAGGACGTCCTTGGCCGCCTGCGCGTTCTTGCCCGTCGGCGCGATCTCCAAGTACTTCTGCAGGGCCTGCCCGGCATCCGGAGGATAGGTCACCTTGCCGGTCTTGGGATCGACGGTGCCCTTGCCGAGCAGGTTGATGCCCTTCTGGTAGTAGGCCTCCGCATACCCGGGGTTGGCGGCGATCGCCTTATCGAACGCCGTGTTCGCCTCGTCGATCTTGCCGGTGTTGGTCAGCACCGCGCCCAGGTTGAAGTAATACTGGGCGGCGCCGGCCGGGTTGATCTGCGCAGCGGCGGCGTACTCCGCGATGGCTTCCTGCGTCTTGCCGGAGCGGCCATAGGCCTGCCCGAGGTTGTTGTGCAGGCTGGCCAGCGCCTCCTTGTTCTTGCCGGTCGGGTCGGGCTCGGCCTGGAGCAGCTCGATGGCCTTCTGGTTCCCCTGGATGGCAAGGTCATGCTTCTTTGCGACCGACGCCACTTCGCCCAGCGTCGCCCAGCCGAGGTAGACGTCGGGGACGAGTTGCGTGATCTGCTGGGCGTCGGCGAGCGCCTGGTCGACGTTGGGCGGGTTCATCGCCATGTTGGCCTCGACCTGCTGCAGCAGCGCGTTCGCCGCCTTGCGCTTCTCGTTCTCTTTCAGGATGTCGGCATTCTTCTTCTGCGCCTCGCTGAACTTCTGCTTCTGCTCGGCCGACAAAGGCGCGCCACTCTGGACCCGCAGGTCGAAATCGATCTGCGTCGGCTGGTTCGGGTTCGGGCGCTGGTTGCCGCTGGTGCGCACCGTCTGGCCGTTCACGATCAGGCTGACTTCGTACGTGCCGCTGGTGATCGACGAGATCTTGTACTCGCCGTTCTTGTCGGTCTTGAGCTCGTACTTGCGGCCGGTCTCCTTGTCCTGGATGTGGATGGTCGCGCCCGCGATGGGCTGGCCGTTGACGTCGGTGCATTTGCCCTGGAACGTGCCGAAGAACATCTGCGCGGTCGCCAGGGTCGCGAGCAGCAGCACGGCGGTGGTGGTGGTGAGGAGCTTTTTCATGGATGTCTTAGCCTCTTCGCTATCGCGAGATATCATTGCGGGACCGCGTGCGCATAAGGGATCGGATCGCGTTGGCCGGCGGCCGCAAAGGCCCGCCGGCGGAGCACGCAGCTTTCACATGCGCCACACGCCGCATCTTCGCGGCTGTAGCATGACCACGTTAAATCCAGCGGCGCGCCCAATTCAACACCCAGGCGCACGATCTCGGCCTTGCGCAGGGCGATCAGCGGCGTGACGACCTCGATGCCGCCGCCTTCGCTGCCTTCCTTCGTACCCCAGCGCACGACCTCGTTGTAGGCGCGGTAGAACTCGGGCCGGCAGTCGGGATATCCCGAGCTGTCCTGCTCGACCGCCCCGATGAAAACCTTGCTCGCTCCCAGGGCCTCGGCCCAACTCACCGCGGCCGCCAGCAGGTGCGCGTTGCGGAACGGCACGTAGGTGACGGGAACTCCGCCCGCGCCCGGCCTGGCGTCGCTCTCCGGCACCGCGATGTTCTGGTCGGTCAACGCCGAGCCTCCGATCTTCGCCAGCGACTCATCGCGGACGGCCATCCGCTGGCGGATGCCCAGCCGGTCGCAGATGCCCTCGAACGCCTTGCGTTCGCGGGCCTCGGTGCGCTGGCCGTAGCTCACGTGCAGCGCGGCGGCCTGGTGGTCGCGCGCGGCCAGGGCCGCGCACACGCACGAATCCATGCCGCCCGAGACCAGCACGACCGCACCTGTCTTCTGCATGAAGAGCTACCTACTTGGATGCCGCCGGCAGCCTGAATAGCTGCTTTTTCGGCGGCGCCAACCCTAGATTGTACCGGCTTTCCACCAAAAAACCGGGGGTGCGGCTGGTTGGCCGCACCCCGGACGGTGGCCCGGGCCTAGCGCTGGGCGTCGGGCGGGATGGCCAGCATCATGGCCTGTTTCTCGCCCACGACCATGCGCGGCAGTTGCCCATCCCACTTCTCGATCTTGGCGCGCTCGTTCTCGAGGCGCCGCAGCTCGAGCAGCTGGGCGGTGAGGGAGGCGTTGCGGAGAGGCGCCGCGCCCGTTCCTTCGCTTGCCTGCCGAAGGTGCGTGCCCGTTACGGGTCTACGAGTGTCGGAATGCCTGACGGAGCCGAGGCATCCAGCGCGATGGGTTCCAGATCAGCCAGATCGCTGCCGGCACCACGACGAACATCTTCAGTACGCCCAGCAGCCCGAGATAGAACTTCAGGTCGCTCGGCTGGTTCATCAGGTGGAACGACCAGCTCAGGACGCCCACTGCCAGAAACAGCGTCGCGATGGTCAGCGCGATCTTCAGGCGCGTCGTGAACGCTTTCATCGTCCCCACCTCCTTACTGCCGCCCGGCTTCCCGGGAGGGAAACCGTGCCTGCGCTTCCGAAGATGATGCTGGCGGGGCGAAAAGTTAAGCGGAATCGAGGGCTGCTGCACGATTCCAAAACGCATAGCCCGGAAGATTGCAAGCGGAATCGGGCATGGCTGACGGGGAAGGCACGTGACTCTTGCGGTTAAACGCCTGCACCACAATCATCAAGCGGCAGGCGAAAATCGAGGGCTGCTGCTGGGAAAGTGTACTAGCGAGTCAACGAACACGAGGAGTTTGCGGAGCAGTCGGCGAGAAGGGCCGTTCCATCGACGGGTTGGCGGCTAAACGCCCTTGGTCTCCGGCGCCCAGACGAACTTGTGGAGTTGCAGGCCGAGACGGGCGTCGAGGCCATCTTCCAGCATCCAGCTGGCGAGTTGCTGGGGATCCAGCAGGCACTGCGAGGCCGAGCGCTCGCCGCGCGCGTCCTTGCGGAAGGCGGGCGAGAAGAGCACGGCGTTCACCCGGGGCTTGTGCTCGCGGAGGAAGGCGCGCGCGAACTCGTAGTCGGCGCGGTCGGAGAGGACGAACTTCAGTTCGTCGCGCTCGGTGAGGGCTTTCAGGTTCTCGAGGCGGAAGGTGTCGGCGGCGCCGGAGTGCGGGCACTTCACGTCCACGATCTTGTGGACGCGCTGGGGCACGCTGCCCAGCGGGCGCTCGCCCGAGGTCTCGAGCAACACGGTGTAGCCCTCGTCGAGCAGCCGCTCCATCAGCGGGAGCAGTTTGCGCTCCTGCAGCATGGGCTCGCCGCCGGTGATCTCCACCAAACGCGTGCCCTGGCGCGGCGGGCTCAGCCGGTGCACCTCGCTCATGACCTGCTCCAGCGACATCTTCGTGCCGCCGGTGAAGGTGTACTCGGAGTCGCACCACGAGCAGCGCAGGTTGCAGCCCGTCAGGCGGACGAAGACGCAGGGAAGTCCGGCGAAAGTGCTCTCGCCCTGAAGCGACTTGTAGACCTCGGTGATCTGCACGACTACTCGCGATAGGTCGCGGTCGTGACGTCGGTTTCGAAGACCGTGACTTCTTTCACGTGGACGCGGCCATTGGTCTGCGTCTTCAGCTTCGAGTTGGTCTCGTCGTAGAAGTACTTCGCCAGGTTCTCGGCCGAGGGGTTGAGCGTGGTGAAGGGCTCCACGTCGTTCATCATCTGGTGGTCGAGCCGCTCGATGGTCTCCTTCATCACGTCCTTCAGGTCCTTGAAGTCGACCAGCAGCCCGGCGTGGTCGAGACGCTCGCCCGCCAGCGTGACGCGGATCTTGTAGTTGTGCCCGTGCGGGTTCTCGCACTTCCCCTTGTAGTTGCGGAGATAGTGACCCGCGGCAAAGCTGCGCTCTACGGTGACTTCGAACATGGCTGGCTGAATGACTATTGTACAAGGGCCAGAAAAGCGGACCACAACGGACACGAAGGAAACACAAGGGACCCGCGCGTGAACCTGCGTGTTGCCTGGGTGTCCTTGGCGGTTTGCTTTCAGCGCGACCCGAAAAAGTCTTCTACCTTGGCAAGGTCGGTGGTGCAGGTGTACTTCGGCAGGCTCTCGAGGAAGACGCGGCCGTACTGCTTCTTGAGGATGCGGTTGTCGAGCAGAGCGAGCAGGCCGCGGTCGTGCAGCGAGCGGATGAGCCGCCCGAATCCCTGCTTGAGCGTGATGACCGCCTGCGGCACCTGGTATTGGAAGAAGGCGTTGCCGCCCTCCTCGTCAATGGCCTTGATGCGCGCCGCGACGACCGGATCGTTGGGCACAGCGAACGGAAGACGGTCGATGATGACCGCGCTCAGCTGTTCGCCCTGCACGTCCACGCCCTGCCAGAAAGAAGAGGTGCCGAACAGGACCGCGTTGGGCGTGGAGCGGAATTCGTCGAGCAGCGCGGACTTGGGCGCCGTCCCTTGCAGCAGCATGGGGTACTCGAGCTCCCCGAGCAGGCGGTCGTGGATGTCGTTCATCTGCGCGTAGGAGGTGAAGAGGACGAAGGCGCGGCCGCGCGTGATCTCGAGCAGGCGGCGCACCAGGTCGGCGGCGCGCGCGGTGAACTGCGGCGTGCGCGGGTCGGGCAGGTCGGGCGGGACGTACAGCACCGCCTGGCTCTCGTAGTCGAAGTGCGAGGGCACCACGAGCGTGCGCGCGTGCTGCAACCCGAGCCGCGCGGCGATGTACTCGAACGTGCCCGAGACGGCGAGCGTCGCCGAGGTCAGCACCGCGGTCTCCAGGTTCTCGAACAGTGCCTGCTTCAGGATCTGCGAGACGTCGATGGGCGTGGCGGTGATGAAGACGTTGCCGCCGGTGCGGTCCTTGCGGCGGCCTTCGCCGTAGCTCCTGCGCTCGATCCAGAACACGGTGTTCTTGTTCTGCGACTCCATCACGAACCCGAGCGCGAACTTCAGCTCCTCGCAGCGCCCGATCAGGTTGAAGACCTCCTCCGGCTTCTCCGGGATGCCGCTCAGCTCGTGCCCGAGCCGCGCGAGGGCGTTGGCGAGGCCGAGGTACTCCTCGCCGTTCTCTTCCAGGAACTCGCGGCGGTTCTCGAAGGCGAAACGCCCGTCACCGGCGGGCAGCAGCGCGAAGAAGATCTGCGCGCGGTCGCGCAGGCTCACGAGGGCGGAGCTGAGCGAGGCCGAGAGCAGATGCTTCTGCTTGAGCTGGAACTCGACGTCGCGCGCCAGCTCCGCGAAGCGCAGGTTCGAGACCGAGACCCCGAAGTACGAGCCCGCGACGTCTTCCAGCTCGTGCGCCTCGTCGAAGATCACCGCCGCGGCTTCCGGCAGGATGCCGGCGTCGGGCGCGCCCTCCGCCATGCGCTTGATGGCAAGGTCTGCGAAGAAGAGGTGGTGGTTGACGATGATGATGTCGCTCTCCATCGCCTTGCGCCGCATCTCGGTGATGAAGCAGCGGTCGAACTGCTGGCACTTCTGGCCGGTGCAGGCTTCGGTGCGCGCGTCGAGCTTGCCCCAGACCGGCGAGTTCTCCGGCAGCGCGGCCAGCTCGGCGCGGTCGCCGGTCGCCGTCGTCTTCTCCCACTCGCGGATGATGCGGAAGTGCTCGATCTCGTTCAGCCCGTTCAGGATGGGCTGCGACTCCAGGTCGTAGACCTTCTGCCTGCACAGGTAGTTGTTGCGCCCCTTCATGTAGCAGACGCGCAGTTTGCCGGTGATGGTCTCGAGGAAGGGAACGTCCTTGTAGAAGAGCTGCTCCTGCAGGTTCTTGGTGCCGGTGGAGATGATGACGCGCTTGCCGCTCTTGATCACCGGGACGAGGTACGCGAGCGTCTTGCCGGTGCCAGTGCCGGCCTCGAGGATGACGTGGCGCTTGTCGGCGAGCGCCTGCTCCACCTGCTCGGCCATCTGCAGTTGGCCGCGGCGGAATTCGTAGTTGGGGTGCGCCTTCGCCAGCGCGCCGCCCGGGCCGAAGAAACTGTAGAGCGAGGCGAGATGCGGGGCGGCAGCGGCGGCGGTGGGTTCCTGCGGCATCGGGTCCTTATCATACGTCGCTTCTTCTTCCGCCCCGGAGAGGAGGGGCGTGCGAAAGAAGACGTAAGCGAAGAAATGTGGGCGGAGCGCTTGCGCGGATCGCGATTGCTTGCGATAATCGTTCTCGAGCTTAAGGGTAGCGAGTGGCGACGACGGCTGGCGCCGTCGGATAAGCAGAAGCAAGGCCGATAGCTCGAAGATAAGCGGGAAACAACCGCAAGAAGGGTTGAATCCTTGCACGGGCCGGCCGCATCTGATACCATAAGCAAGTAAGAAATTGAGCCGGCCACGGCTCAGTAAATCCTGGATAAGCTTTTAGGAAGCCGACAGCCAGGATGGGTTAAGTCGAACCGTTTTGCCGGCGTATGAGCCGGCAGGTGAGATCCCGAAGCGCAAGCGAGGGACCTCGGGTTTCGCAAGACCTCCCTTACCGAGATCTTTAACTAACTTGGCTGACTCTCTGTGCGCGTGCGCGCGGAACATCGCTGCTGCCGGCAAGGAGAGTCGAGTAGGTATCGCGTACGTGAGCTGCTGCTGCCGGAGCGGGCACGGGTTGTGCCAGACCTGCGGAACTCCTGTGGATAACCAGGGAGTGACACGCATTGACAGGGCAACGGGCGCGCGGTACTTTTGAAAGGTTCGTCTCTTGGGTCCAGTGGACCTGATGGAGACAGCAAGTTTCGAGGACGTCCCGCTTTCGGGCGGGGTGCTTCGACTGAACGCAGCCCTCAGGGGAAGAGCGGTCGGTCTTTGACAACAGGTTGAACGTGCCAGTCGTGAAGGATCATGCGAGTTCAAGCTCGAGTGATTCTCACAAAATAGGTAAGAAGGACGTTCGGGATTCCGCCGGAGCGCTGGGAAGCGAGCTGGTATTGCCCGAACGTCGGTTCCCGAGACTACCCGTCCCGGGAACAACTAGGTTTCAAACGAGAGTTTGATCCTGGCTCAGAATCAACGCTGGCGGCGTGCCTAACACATGCAAGTCGCACGAGAAAGTGGAGCAATCCATGAGTAAAGTGGCGAACGGGTGAGTAACACGTGACTAACCTACCCTCAAGTGGGGGATAACCTCGGGAAACCGGGGCTAATACCGCATAACCTCGCGAGGTGCAACTCCTTGCGAGCAAAGCAGCAATGCGCTTATGGAGGGGGTCGCGGCTGATTAGCTAGTTGGCGGGGTAACGGCCCACCAAGGCGATGATCAGTATCCGGCCTGAGAGGGCGCACGGACACACTGGAACTGAAACACGGTCCAGACTCCTACGGGAGGCAGCAGTGGGGAATTTTGC
>DATIBR010000168.1 GCA_035457425.1 Terriglobales bacterium | reverse complement strand
GTGGCGCATCACCGTGGACCCGGAGTTCCCCGAAGATTCGCCCGAGAAGCCGGTGATCCTGGTGGAGCTGGGCGGGCCGGATTCGCCCGCGGTGCTGGCGCAGAACGCCGAGCTGCTGCGCTCGTTCGAGTACGTGGCGCTGAAGTCGCTGCGGCTGGAGCACGAAGAGCACGAACTGGTAGTGTTCGACTGCCGCAACTACCGAGCCGGGCGGATGGAAGAGCTGAAGCAGGCGGCCGACCATGCCGCCGAGCGGGTGCGGCGGACGGGCCAGCCCTACAGCTTCTCTCCCATGTCGGCGCGCGAGCGGCGCATCGTGCACCTGGCGCTGCGGCCGCACGAGGACCTGACGACGCAGTCGGAAGGCGAGGGCCTGCGGCGCTACGTGGTGGTCAGCCTGAAGAGCGCGTCGGGGTCCCGCAAGCCGGATTTCGTGGCGTAAGGAGAGTCCACAGTCCACGGTCCACAGTGGCCGTGCGCCCGTCCCGCTTTTCCTTTCATACTCCTGCGGCATCTGTGGCAAACTGCGCGCTGAGCGCGGCGTGTATCCGCGCCCCACGACCCTCTATGGCTACCACCACCGGCATGCTGGCTGATGTCCCGATCTTCTCGCTGATGGACGAGGACGAGCGCGCGCTGCTGGCTGAGCGCATGGAAGTGCGCGAGGTCTCCAAGGGCGAGACCATCTTCCACCACGGCGACGCGGGCGACTCGCTCATGATCATCAAGAGCGGCCGCGTCCAGGTCTACGTGGAGAACACCGAAGGGCAGAAGATCATCCTGGGGGAGATCGAGCCGGGAGAGATCCTGGGCGAGATCTCGCTGTTCGACCCGGGGCCGCGCTCGGCCACCGCGGTGGCGGTGGAAGGCAGCGAGCTGCTGGTGCTCGACCACGACGATCTGTGGGAGGCGATGCAGCGCAAGCCGCACATCGCCAAAGACATGCTCGCGGTGCTGGGCCGGCGGCTGCGCGCCACCGACGAGCTGCTGCGCACGCAGGTCTCGCGCAATCTGAACGAAGAGGAAGAGGACCGGCTTACGTTCGGACAGCGCATCGCCGACAAGGTCGCCGCCTTCGGCGGTTCCTGGACCTTCATCATCTTCTTCGGAGTGGTGCTGGTCACCTGGGCCATCATCAACACCATCGTGCTGGCCACCCGAGCGTTCGACCCGTATCCCTTCATCCTGCTCAACCTGTTCCTCTCCATGCTGGCCGCCCTGCAGGCGCCGGTCATCATGATGTCGCAGAACCGGCAGGCCCAGAAGGACCGCCTCAAGGCCGACCTGGATTACCAGATCAACCTCAAGGCGGAGCTCGAGGTCGCGCAGCTCCACAACAAGGTTGACAAGATCTACGAGGCGATGCAGGGGCATTTCGCCAAGATCGAGAAAGACAAGAAAGCGGCCGACCGCTCCAACACCACGACCACGGGCGGCAGCTAGGCGGCGACCTCGCGCAGCCTGCCGGTCTTCACGTCATAGACGAAGCCGCGGACCGGGAGCTGGCGGGGCACCCAGGGATGCGCGCGCAGCGTCTGCATCTGCCGGCGGACGTTCTCCTCGAGGTCGTCGAAGGCGAAGAAGCGCGCAGGGGCCTCGCTCTCGGCGCCGGCGCGCTCGACCACCAGCTGGCGCAGCTCGTTCTCGCGCTGGCGCATCAGGCCGCAATCCGTGTGGTTGACGATCATGCACTCGGCCGTCCCGAGCAGGAAGTGGGAGACGACGAGGGAGCGGATGACGTCGTCGGTGACGATGCCGCCGGCGTTGCGCAGGATGTGGGCGTCGCCGTCACCCAGGCCGAGGGTCAGCTTGCCCAGCCGGGTGTCCATGCAGGTGAGGACGACCAGGCCGCGGCGGGGCCGGGGCGAGAGATGCCGGAGTTCATGGTTGCGGGCGTAGGCTTCGTTGGCTCGAAGGACGTCGTCGATCACGCTCATGGGTGTCCATGATACGAAACCTGCTTGACTTCGCCCGCCTCCGGCGGTAGTTTCCGCCCACATTTCCATCTTCCGGCCGGGGGGTGCCGCATGAACGACGGCCTCTATTACAAGCATTCGGGGAAGTACTCGCTGGGCGGGGCCATCTACGCGCTGGTGGTGGGGTCGGTCATCCTGTGCGTGGGGGCGTTCGTCTACGCCTACCTCATCCTGTACCTGCCGTTCGTGTACATCAACGCGCTGATCACGGCAGGGTACGGGATCGTGCTGGGTTTCACCTGCGCGACGCTGCTGAAGAAGAAGAAGGTGCGCAGCGACGGGGTGGCGGTGGGGCTGACGTTCGTGCTGACGTCGGTGGCGTACTACTTCGGCTGGGCGACGTGGGTGTGGGCGCTGGCGCGGCGCACCGACACCAGCATCGCGCCCTTCAGCCTGCTGGTGGGGCTGGTGCTGTGGCCGCCGGCGCTGTGGGAGATCATCAAGTCCATCAACGTGGAGGGCGCGTGGACGCTGCGCGGCTCCGCCGTCACCGGCTGGGCGCTGTGGGCGGTGTGGGCCATCGAGTTCGCCATGATCTTCGGCTTCTCGCTCTGGACCGCGTACAAGACGATGGACGAGGAGCCCTTCTGCGAGACCTGCGAGGAGTGGGCGAAGAAGAAGGAGCAGGTGGTGGAAGCGGCGATCCGCGACCTGAACGAGTACAAGCGGCGGCTGGAAGGGAAGGACTTCAAGTTCCTGGAGGCCGCGGGCGCGCCCAAGGCGGAGACGATGGAGTTCCAGCGCATCGACGTGTTCTCGTGCGAGAAGTGCGGGGTGTTCCACACGCTGGATTCGACCACGGTGAAGGTGAAGATCGAGTCCGGGAAGCGCAAGGAAGAGACGGCGCAGAGCATGCACCACCTCGTCCTGACGGCGAGCGAGGCGCAGGCGCTGGTGAAGCTCGGCCAGGCGATGAACCCTCCGGTGCTGGCGGAGGCGGAGAAGGCCGCGGGCGCCAACGCGTAGAACCATTGCAGATTTAGGATTGCAGATTGGGCCGCGATGTTTTCGGCCTATTCTGCGATCGGACCTCTGCCAACTGAAATCGCCGAATCCCAGTCACGAGCTGGCGCATCAGAACGCTCGATGCTTTCCAAGTACATGTCGCGGAAGTGCGTGCCGTACACGCCGTTCGCGGGGAAGCTGGCCGAGCTTACGGTGGCGCTGGTCAGCTCGACCGGCGTCTACCTGGAGGGGCAAGAGCCCTACGCCGAAGAGGGCGACGGCACCTTCCGCGTGATCCCCGGCGACGCCGACAGCGCGCAGCTGCGCTTCAAGCACAACCACCTCGACCTGACGCACGCGCAGAAGGATCCGAACGCGGTGTTCCCGCTCGACCGGCTGCGGGAGCTGGCGGCGGAAGGCTTCATCAAGCGGGTGTCGAACAAGCACATCGGGTGCAAGGGATTCTCGACCGACCTGAAGCACCAGTACGAGAACCTGGCGCCGGCGATCGCGGCCGAGATCGAGCGCTCGCAGGCGGACGCGGTGGTGCTGACGGGCGGCTGCCCGCTCTGCCACCGGGTGATCACGGTGGCGCAGCGGGAGATCGAGGCGAAGGGGATCCCGACGGTCCTCATCACGGTGGCGCCGGACGATTCGGGGGCGATGCGGCCGCCGCGGGCCATCCATCCGGTGGGTCACGCGCTGGGACGGATCCTGGGCGGGGCGGGCGAGCGCGACCGCCAGATGCGGGTGCTCACCGAGGCGCTGCGGCAGTTCGAGTTCCAGCACGTGCCGGGCAAGACCATCGACTTCGAGCCGTAGAGAAGCGATACGCAATAAGCGATAAGCAATAAGCGCAGGCGGCAGCAACTCTCGCTGCGGCGTTTTCTGCATCTCATTTCTGAATTGCGGCGGGTTCCCAAGCGCCTTTTGCCGCCGCGCCCGGCACGGTTCTGGAGCGAGATCCATGCCCCTGGCAGCGCTTTTTTTTGGACAGCGAGAGTCCTGGCTGGCGACAGCTTCGCGCAAGCGCCTGGCCCTGGTCGCGTTCTGCCTGGCGGTCATCTCGTTCCTCGTCACGCAAGGGCTGCACTGGCTGCTGTTCCCGCTCGACCACTTGGGACTGCTGCTGCGCCGCATGGAGGCCGATGCAGTGGGCTCGGTCGTAATCGGGTGGCTGGTGTATCGCGTATTGCGCAGCCTGAGCGAGCGCCGGCGGTACACGCTGGAGCGGCTGCGGCTGATCGCGACGCTGAATCACCACATCCGGAACTCGCTGCAGGTGATCCAGCTGTCGGCGCAGACGACGCAGCACGACGGCGCCATCCGCCACATCGACGACTCGGTGCAGCGCATCACCAGCGTGCTGGCCGACATCATCCCCATGCCGGACGCCGACCCGCATCTCCCGCACGTGGAGCAGCGGCGGCCGCCGCGGCGCGCCTGAGCGAAAGACCTCAGACCTCAGACTTCAGACTTCAGACCTCGGTCTTCAGCCGAACACCGCCTTTCCTGAAGACTGACGTCTGAGGTCTGAAGACTTCTTGGCGACGTTTACAATCGCAAGCTCCGATGTCACTCCGCTTCAGCGTCGAAGCCGGCTCACCCGCGGGCGGCCGTGCCGGACGTCTTGGCACGCCGCACGGCGAGGTCGAGACGCCGGTCTTCATGCCGGTGGGGACGGTGGCGACGGTGAAGAGCGTGTCGCAGGAGCTGCTGGAGCAGCTGGGCGCGCAGCTCGTCCTGAGCAACACCTACCATCTGTACCTGCGGCCGGGGCACGAGCTCGTCCGGTCACTCGGCGGGCTGCACCGCTTCATGGCGTGGCCGCACCCGCTGCTCACCGATTCCGGCGGCTACCAGGTGTTCTCGCTCGGCGACCTGCGCAAGGTGACCGAGGAGGGCGTGGACTTCCGCTCGCACCTCGATGGCTCGACGCACTTCTTCACGCCGGAGCGCGCCATCGAGATCCAGATCGCGCTCGGGGCGGACGTCATCATGGCGTTCGACGAGTGCACGGAGCATCCGGCGGAGCGCGGGCGCGCGCACGAATCGATGAAGATGACCTTGCGGTGGGCGGCGCGGTCCAAGAAGTACTTCGAGGAGCACAAGGGGGAAGTGGCGTGGGGTCGTCGGTCGTCGGTCGTCGGCCCTCGGCCGAAAAGCGTAGCGGCCGACGACCGAGGACCGAAGGCCGAAGACTCGCAGGCGCTGTACGGCATCGTGCAAGGAGGCATGCACGCCGACCTGCGCAAGGAGAGCGCGGAGCGGACGGTGGAGCTGGGGTTTGACGGCTACGCCATCGGAGGGCTGAGCGTGGGGGAGCCGCCGGAGCTGACCGACGAGGTGGTGGCAGCGACGCTGCCGCACCTGCCGGCGGACAAGCCGCGGTACCTGATGGGGGTCGGCTACCCCGACCAGATCGCGAAGTACGCGCGCATGGGCGTCGACATGTTCGACTGCGTGCTGCCGACGCGCGCGGCGCGCCACGGGCTGCTGTTCAGCGCGAGCCCGGACTGCGCCGAGAACCGGGGGCGGCTGCAGATCAAGAACCTGCGGTTCGCGCGCGACGAACGGCCGATCGACCCCGGGTGCAAGTGCCCGGTGTGCGCGCGCTATTCGCGCGCCTACCTGCGGCACCTGTACAGCGCGAATGAGGGGCTGGCGGCGGTGCTGAACAGCGTCCACAACCTCGCCCATTACCTTGACACGATTCGCGCCGTCCGGCATTCTATGATGCTTGGGGATATGGCAGGATCGCAGTCTGGTTGAGTGATTCCCATCCTCTTGGCGCGCCACTGGTCACCGCGCCTCCAGGTCCCGTCGAGCGGTAACTGTTCCTAGTGGAAATCGGGTTCAGGAAAGATGCGCCCGCGCGGCGGGCGTAAAACAATTCAGCCCCCTTGGCAATGACAACGAATCTCGCAGTGATATGGCAGACCGGCGGAGCTGCCGGCTGGGTCGGCATCGCGCCGCTGCTGCTCATCTTCGCGGTCTTCTATTTCCTGCTCATCCTGCCGCAGCAGCGGCGCCAGAAGAAGTGGCAGCAGATGCTGCAAGAGCTGAAGGCGGGCGACAAGGTCGTCACCTCGGGCGGCATCCGCGGCACCATCCTCTCGGTCAAGGACGACGCGGTGCAGCTGCGCGTACCCCCCGACAATCTTCGCCTCGAGGTCGCGCGCAGCGCGGTGGTCTCGATGGCGGCGGAAGAAAAGGCCTCGTAACGGTCCCATGAACAAGAATCTCACCGTCAAGACGCTCCTCATCGCCGGCGTGATGCTGGTGTTCCTGTACGGCATCCTCGGCATCCCCAAGAGCTGGAACAAGGAAGGCCTGCTGGCCGCGATGGGGGAGCGCATCCACCTCGGGCTCGACCTGAAGGGGGGCACGCACCTGATCCTGCAGGTGGTGGTGAACGACGCCGTGAACGCCGAGACCGATCGCGCGATGGAGCGCATCCGGGAAGGCATGCGGGGCGCGAACATCCTGACCGCCGACCTGTCGAAGCCCGACCCCGCGAATGCGCCGGAGAAGATCGTGATCGCGGGCCTGGCGCCCGACCAGACCACCGCGGTGCGCAACATCCTGAGCGAGCGCGTGCCGGAATATGACGTAGCGTCGTCGGCGGGCGGGTTCACCATCACGATGAAGCCGCAGGCGGCCAGCGACCTGAAGAGCCGCGCGGTCGAACTGGCCATCCAGAAGATCCGCGAGCGCGTGGACAAGCTGGGCGTCTCCGAGCCGGTGATCCAGAAGCACGGCCTGGGCGAGAACCAGATCCTGGTGCAGCTGCCGGGCGTGGACGACCCGGCGCGCGTGAAAGAGATCATCCAGTCGACCGCCATGCTCGAGATCCGGCAGGCGCTGGACCCGAACGCGTACCCCAGCGAAGCGGCGGCGCTGCAGGCCCACAACGGCGTGCTGCCGGCCGGCGGGGTGCTCATGCGCGGCCGGACCGCGACCTCGAGCGAGCCGGCGGTCTACGTGATCTCACGCAGCTCGGCGGTCGCCGGCCACGACCTGCGGGAGGCGCGCACCGACCGCGACGAGACCGGGCGGCCGGAGGTGAGCTTCACGCTGACGCCGGACGGCGGGCGCCGCTTCAAGGCGTTCACGGGCGCGCACATCGGCGACCAGCTCGCCGTCGTGCTCGACAACAAGGTGGTAGAGGTCGCGACCATCCAGTCGGAGATCTCCGACTCGGGCCGCATCACGGGGTCGTTCACCGAGCAGCAGACCAAGGACCTGGCGCTGGTGCTCAATTCCGGCGCGCTGCCGGCCTCGATGCGCTACCTGGAAGAGCGCACGGTGGGGCCGTCGCTGGGCGCGGATTCGATCCGGCAGGGCGTGACGGCGGGCGTCGTAGGCGTGGTCGCGGTGATGATCTTCATGCTGGTGTACTACCGGGGGGCGGGCGTGAACGCCGACCTGGCGCTGGTGCTGAACCTGATCATCCTGCTGGGCTTCCTGGGATTCGCGGGCGCGGCGCTGACGCTGCCGGGCATCGCGGGGGTGATCCTGACGATCGGCATGGGCGTGGACTCGAACGTGCTGATCTTCGAGCGCATCCGCGAGGAATTGCGCAACGGCAAGACGCCGCCTTCGGCCGTGGACCAGGGCTTCGGGCGGGCGTGGCTGACCATCCTCGACACCCACGTGACGACCATGGTGTCGGCGCTCATCCTGTTCCTGGTCGGCACCGGCCCGGTGCAGGGCTTCGCGACCACGCTGTTCTTCGGCCTGGCCGCCAACCTGTTCACCGCGGTCTTCGTCTCGCGCGTCATCTTCGACGCCATCCTGAATCGCCACCAGCGCGGCGAAGCGCTGAGCATTTAAGGGACTCAAGTGGAACTCTTTCGCAACGTCAATATCGACTGGTTAGGCAAGAAGTGGTACCTGCTCACGTTCTCGCT
>DATIBR010000167.1 GCA_035457425.1 Terriglobales bacterium | reverse complement strand
CCCCAAGCTGGGCGCCAGACCCCCGGTGGAAGAGCGGGCCTTCAGGCCCGCGTCTCGCGCCCCCTTTTCCTTGTCATTCCGAGCGAGCGCGAGCGAGTCCGCGAGGACGAACGAGCGCGAGCCGAGGAACCGCGCGACCTTAGTCCAGCCACCCGCCTCCTGCGCCGCCGCATCGAAGCAAGCAAGATCCCAATCAGAAGCAGGAGGGCCCAGAATGAAGCGAGTCACCATCTTCGTGCTCGCGCTGGCGCTGGTGACATTCGTCCCCGCGTTCGCGCAGACGCACAACACCCAGAGCAACCCCCAGGCCGACACCCGCGGCGAGCGCAATCTTCCCGACCAGGTCGACATCGTCGGCACCCCCGACGTCCGGACCTCGTCCAACTCCGCCACCATCCGCTGGCAGACCAACAACGTCGCCGCCACCGACGTCTGGCTCGAGGGCGGCGGCATCCGCGGGCACCGCACCGAGTATCAGCGCGGCGGCCGGCGCGACCACCAGGTCACCTTCTCGAACCTCAAGCCCAACACCACCTACACCTTCCTCATCCGCTCCGGCAAGGGCGAGGTCCGCTACCAGGGCAACTTCACCACCCGGTAAGGCGCAACAAAAAAGGCGCGGGCCGCAGCCCGCGCCTTCTTCCTTTTGGAACTACTTCCGCGACGGCCCGAACCACAGCGTGACCAGCTCGATCGTCTTGGCGGCCTCGCGGATCTCGTTCAGCCCCGCCACCACCTCGCGCTCCGCCGCATTCGCCGGCGCGCCCGCGTAGGTGTACGACTCGTGCGCTACCTGCACGTGGTTCTGGATCTCCCGCGCGTAGGTGCCCACCAGTTGGAAGAGCGCCTCCAGCGAGACGCGCGGGATCGGGGCCGGACGTTCACATTCTTGTGCCAACACAGACTTCTCCTTCGTTTTCGATCCTCTGAAGTGGGATTCCCGGGGGGCCCGCCAGGTTACGCGTCATGAGCCGCCGCCGGCGGCTGGGTCACCCGGTCAGTTCTCGAGCGGCTCGATCGCCTTGGTAAGGTTCGCGATCGTCAGCGCCGAGGCGCGGATGTGCGCCAGTTGCCCGGCGATCGACCCGGCGTCGGCTTCGGGCGCCAGGGCCAGGTCGCAGCTGCCGAGGATGATGGTCAGGTGGTTCTTGATCTGGTGGGTATACATGCCCATCCGTTGCGAACGGTTGGAGCTGGTTTCAAGGCGCTCGGAGGACCCTCCGGGCGCCGGGGGACGTTGCGGTTGATTCAAGTCCAATACTCCCTTTCGATAGCGATTGATTGCAGCGGGGCCGGGTCGTACCGGGGGAGGGGCCGGATTCAGCGCAGCGGATGTTGCACGCCGAGATTGCGCAGCACCTTGTCGATCACGCGGTGCAGCGTCTGGCGCTCCTCCGCCGTCACGTTGTGCCACGTGTGCTGCGCCACCTTCGCGGCCAGCGGCAGCGCCTCTTTCACCTTCCGCTTGCCCGCCGCCGTCACGCGCACGATCACCTTGCGGCGGTCGTCGCCGGAGCGCGCCCGCCGCACGAGCCCCTTGCGCTCCATGCGCTCGAGCATGCGCGTGACCGACGACATCTCCACGCCGTACGCGCGCGCCAGCTCGCCCGTCGTTGCCGCCTCGCCCACCTGCAGGCTCACCAGCAGCGCCCCTTGCCGCGCCGTGATGTCCAGCGGCTCCAGCACGCGGTCCACCGACTCCCACAGCGCGTTCACCAGCGGCATCAGCGTCACGCGGCCGATGAACGGGGAGAGCGATCCGGTCTGGGAATTGTTACGCAGCGGTTACAAATATACTTGCATAAGCAATAGTTGTCTAGACAATCTTTATTCGCCGCGTCTTCGTTGCCTCCGCCGTCAGTAACCCGGACTATAAGAGGAAAAGGGCGCGGGGATCCCCGCGCCCTGCGCGAAGGTGGCTGTCAGAAATAGGATGGCGAACAAGGCGGGCAGCAGAAGGCGAGCGCGTGTCATCAGGAGTCTCCGCAGGGGGCTGCGACAGCTAGGATTGCAGCGGCTGCTCTGCCGTTGGCCGCGGCGCGCCGCAATCTTTCCTTAACCTCTTCGCGCCACCCTCCCGCCACTTTCGGTAAGGGCGCCTTACGTCCCGACGCCGCGCGGGCCGCGGCGCGCCGCGCATGGTCGTATCACTCTCGTAACCTCGTCTCGGAGCTTTTCCCTATTGCATTCGCATCCCGCTCCCGTAGAATCCGCCGAGTCACTCCCCTTAGGACTTTACTGAGTGATAACTACAACCAGGCCTAAGGGGCCGGTGTCTAATCCCGAGTAGCTGTTGGATGGCGAGGTTCATTCCCGGTTCATGCGCAGACTAGCCCTGTTGCTCCTGGCATTCGCCATCCTCTTCGAGCTGCCCGCGCCGGCGGCGACGAAGGCCCCGGCCACGCGCAGCGCGGCCCGCGGCAAGTCGCTGCAAAAGACCACCATCAAGAAGAAGAACCGCCGCGCGAGCGCGCGCCGCACCAAGATCCGGGTGCGCGGCCGCCGCGGGCGCCTGCGCCGCATCTTCATCCCGTGGTCGCCGGTGAAGGGCTCGCGCGAATCGCTGCTGCGCCAGAACGAGCGCACCGAGGAGCTGGAGCGCATCGAGGACGACGAGCAGCTGTTCGAGCTCACGCAGGCGGGCGCGCTGGTCGAGCTGCCCGCGAACGACTACGCCGCGGTCGCCGGCAACCTGCCGCGCGAGCGCCGCTACTGCCGGCCCTGGACCCGCGCCTTCGTCGAAGACTTCGGCCGCGACTACTACGAGCAGTTCCAGCAGCCGCTGATGGTGACCTCCGCCGTGCGCACCGTCGCGGTGCAGAAGAAGCTGCGCCGCCGCAACCGCAACGCCGCCGACATCGACGGCGACCTCGCCTCGCCCCACCTCACCGGCGCCACCATCGACATCGGCAAGCGCGGCATGACCAGGAAGCAGCTCAACTGGATCCGCGAGTACCTGCTCGAGCAGCAGAACCGCGGCGTCATCGACGTCGCCGAGGAGTTCCGCCAGCGCGTCTTCCACATCACCGTCTACAAGGACTACGAGCTCACCAAGTCCGTCGCCGCCTCCGAAGAGGAAGCGCCCGCTCCGGAAGACGGCTTCGCGAACCCGGTGCTCACGCCCGCGCTCGCCACGCCCGCCGCGGCGCCCGCCGGCTCTCCCGCCGACCAGCCGCGCTAGCTCGCGCATGAGACACTTGCTCCTCCGCTTTCCGCCGCCTTTGTTATCATGAGCCCCTTATGTCGGCTGCTCCCGGTTCCCTGACGCCCAAGCAGAGCACTGCCCGCGTCGCCATCTTCCACGTCGACCAGGCCGCGGAGGCGGTGCTGGCGGAGTGCTTCAAGCAGTTCAACATCGCGGTGGTGCGCCTCGAGGGCGACATCGGCCAGCGCCTGTGGAAGGAGAAGTTCGAGGCCTGCGTGGTGCCGCTCGACCACGCGGAGGCGGCGAAGATCCTGGACGCGGCGCGCAACTCACCCTCCAACAAGCGGCTGGTCATCTACGCCATCGCCGGCGACTCCGCCGAGGCGCTGCGCTTCTCCAAGTTCGGGCTCAACGTCGTGCTGCCGCGCCCGCTCGACCGCCAGATGGTGCTGCGCGCCGTCCGCGCCAGCCACCTGCTGGTCCTGCACGAGCTCCGCCGCTACGTCCGCGTCCCCGTCGTCATGGAAGTCCAGGTCGATCCCGAGCGCGGCCAGCGCTTCACCGCGCTCAGCCAGGAAGTCTCCGGCGGCGGCATGTCGCTGTCGACCTCGAGCGGCCGCCCCGCGCCGGGCGAGAGCTCGACCGTCACCTTCTCGCTGCCCGACCGCGGCAAGTCCACCGTGCGCGCCATCGTCTGCTGGGCGCGCCCCTCGGAGAGCCGCGACGCCGAGGTCCTGTTCGGCGTCCGCTTCAACGCGGAAGACGACCGCCGCCTCGCCGTGCGCGACTGGATCGAAGCCTACCTCGACATGTAATGGCGAGCGCGGCCGCCCTCGGCACGCGGCCTGGGACTCTTACTTCTTTGCCTTCGCCACCGCCAGCAGCAGCGAATCGTCGGCGCCGGCGCTGCGCAGGCGCGCCTCGATCTCGACCGTCAGCGAGAAATCCACGCCGTAGCGCTCCACCAGCTGGCTGATCCGCGCCCGCGGGATGGCGTTGCGCAGCGCCTCTTCCACGTCGCCGACGCTGAGCGGCTTGGGGCCGGCGCTCTCCAGCGTCGCGCGCACTTCCGCGGTCTCGCCGCTCCCGAGCGCCCGCGTCGCCGTCCAGTCCTTGAACCCGGTGTTGCTCACGCGGATCCGGTAACTCCCCGGCTTCAGGTCGCCCACCACCAGCACGCCCTCCGCCGCGCTGCTCGTCCCTTTGTAGACGTCGTCCACGTAGACCTGCGCCGACGCCGGCACCGTGTACACCTTGAGGCTGCCCACGGCCGGCGGCGGCGGCGCCACCGGCGCCGGTGGCGCGGGCGCCCACTTTCTCTCCGACGGCGGCATCGCCTTCACCCGCGCCACCGCCGTCTCGAAACTGTTCGCCGCTTCCAGGATGTCGGCCGAGATGCGCGCGTCGTAGGCGTCCAGCTCCACGCCTTCCACGTAGTACGTGCACAGGATCTGCCCGAACAGCCACTTCCCCGAGCCCCGGAAGTTGAATTCGCCCAGGTTGTACTTCTTCCCCAGCACCGTCCACTGCTTGGCGTTGGAGAGCTCCTGCCGCGAGTGCGAGAGCTCCGGCGCCTGCGTCCCCACGCGCTGGTACCAGATGCGGTCGCGGCTGAAGTAGAGGAACCCGCGGCCCTTCTGGTCGATCCGGCTCCACGCGCTGCCCTGCATCGCCGTGATGAGGAAGCGCAGCACCGGCGCCGCCGGCGTGCTCTCGGGGGCGAACTCGCCGCGCTCCGCCGTGCACATGTTCACGATCTCCGGGTCGACTTTGCGTTCCTGCGCCGCGCCCAGGGCAGCGGCGAGCAGGAGCACGACGAGGGCGAGCCGGCGCGAGCTTCGGAAAAGGAAAGTCATGATGAGATTTTTCCGCGGCATCATACACTGTCCTGTGCAGCTGCTTCACACTCCCATCGCGCACGCGCCGCTGCTGTTCCTGGCGGCGGTGGCGGCCGGCGTCATCAACTCGGTCGCGGGCGGCGGCGGCTTCATCGCCTTCCCCGCCCTGGTCTTCGCCGGCATCCCGCCGGTGAACGCCAACGCCACCAACACCGTCGCGCTCTGGCCCGGGACGGTCGCCTCCTCCGGCGCCTATCGCCGCCAGCTCGCGCGCAAGCAGGACTGGAAGATGCTGGTGCCGCTGTTCGCGGTGAGCATGCTCGGCTCGGCCGGCGGCGCCGTCCTGCTGCTCAAGACGCCGCAGCGCACGTTCATGCACATCATCCCGTGGCTGCTGCTGGGCGCTACCTTCCTGTTCATCTTCGGCGGGAAGATCTCGAGCTTCGTGCGCGCGCGCATGCGACGCCACCAGCGCGCCGACCTGCTTCACCTGGTCGGCATCACCTTCCTCCAGCTCGTCACCGCGGTCTACATCGGATACTTCGGCGCCGGCGCCGGCATGATCATGCTCGCGCTGTTCGCGCTCATGGGCATGGAGAACATCCACACCATGAACGCCTTCAAGACCGTGCTGGCGAGCGCGGCGAACGGCGTCGCCGTCATCACGTTCATCTTCGCCGGCGCGGTCGCCTGGCCGCAGGCCGTCCTGATGATCGTGGGCGCCGCCATCGGCGGCTACGCCGGCGCCTACTACGCCCAGAAGATGGACCCGGCCATCGTCCGCCGCGTGGTCATCGCCATCGGCCTCGCCATGACGGCGTACTTCTTCGTCCAAAGACCGTGATGTAGCGCCGTCGACCTCGACGGCGTGGTAGTGCGCTCGCCCCTCCACCAGACATTGTCATCCCGAGCGACCCCGAGCCTAGGCGAGGGGGAGTCGAGGGAGCTTGCGTTTGGCTTCGGAGCGCCTCGAGGCCGACAGGACGGGCGGGTACCGCGGCCGCCCTCGGCCGCGGCCTTTGACCTTGATCGTGTGGAGGCGGGCCTTGTGCGGTCTGGCGACCGCATGCGTCGCGGGCCTGCGCCAGCGTGGAAGCAGATTCTGCGCGCTGTTTTCCCGGCACAACATGCCGGACCCCGAACGTTCTGCCCGAGAATTCCACCGACACAGGGCCGCGGTTGTCCGGTTAGGTATTGACGGCGAAAAGTTCTGGTGGTTTTATGGCACAAGCTCTGCGCTAGTCGCCGCGCCTCAACGGAGAAAACATCATGTCTTTTGAAGAAGCTCTCGCCCTGGCTTCGCGCGACGACAGTTTTCGCGCCACGGTATACGCCATGAACACGTTGCTGATCCACAAGGGCGTGTACACCCAGGAAGAGTTCCAGGAGCTCTTCGTCGAGTGGGTGAAGAAAGAGCGGCGCCGCGTCCAAGGTCCCGCGGCGCGGCAAAGCGCTACCCTCTACCCGGCTTAGTCGGCGACGGCTGCCCACACTGCGGTTTCTTGCCGCAGTGCATTCCCATATCGCACAAGCGACACAGGCACTCGCAGGGTGGTGCTGGTTTGGGTCCCGGCTTCTCCTTCGGCTTGGGAACCACTGCTGGACCTCCCCTGCGGGCTTAGAGTTTGGAACTTGGCCTGTTTCATCCCTTCCTTCATCGCCACTCCCGCTGCATTCAAGCAAAGTCTAGGGGATTGCGTGCCGGAAACAACCATACACCCCGCTTCCGGCGGGCGGCGTCACGCCTCGTGCATGATATTTCTCTTGACATTGCATTATCCAAAAGATACCGTTATGTTCGCCTTCTCATCGCTGGCAGGAATCCTTGTTCTTTCTCATCTCGACCGCGGCTGCCATGGGGTTACCCTATTCTGCAACCACGGTAAACCACGGTAAACCACGGTAAAACCACGGTAGAAATCACGGTTGATTTCGCGCTAACCAGTTGGATCTACGCGACTAAGCGCGCAAAACCGCCTCGCGGGGGGGGGAGGGGTACCCCCCTTCCGTGATTGTTCCTGAAGCCGGCGCTCCACGGCGACGATCGAATCAGAACGGGAACAGGTACGACAGCTTGAGGAAGACCTCGTGGCCGAGGTCGGAGCGGTCGAGCGGCGAGCCGCGCTGGTAGTTGTAGCCGAGGTAGAAGGCGCTGCGCGCGGTGAAGTCGTACGCCACCAGGCCGTTGACGTTGACCTCGGTGCCGTGGCGGTTGTCGCCGTACTGCGCCAGGACGCGCGCGCGCCACTTGGGCGTGAACTGGTAATTCACGCGCGAGACCAGGAAGCGGCGGTCCTGGAAAAACACGCCGTCGAGCAGGTACTGGCGCTCGTGCACGCCGGAAAGCTGCCACTTCAGGTGCCGCCCGAGACGCGCCTTCATGTTCGCCTCCCAGCGGCGACGGAAACCGTGGAAGTTCTCGTCGAACTCCACGAACTTGCCGCTGGTGAGCAGCACGTCGAACGAGAGCGCGCGCTGCTGGTTGCTGGTCACCTGGAAGCGCCACTTCGGGTCCTGGTAGATCTCGAAGGTGGCCAGGCAGGTGAAGGCGGCGGTGAAGGTGCAGAAGCGGACGCGGTCGTAGTGGTAGGAGACGCGCGCCGACCAGAAGTTCTTGAACTGGGCGCGCGCGATCAGGTCGGCGCCGGAGTCGTCGAGCGCGCCGTCGACCAGGGTGGACTGGTCGTAGTTGGCCTCGAGGAAGAGCTGCCGGACCCCGAAGCGGTTAATGAATGGCCGGTAGACGAGGTCGAGGTCGCCGGAGTAGCGGCCGGTGGCGGGCTCGAAGCCGATGGCGTCGACGTTCACGCGGTCGCCCAGGTACTTGGCGAAGCCGCCGAAGTACCAGGTGTCGGAGCTGTACTGGTAGTTGGTGGCCCAGCCCATGTGCGAGGCGCCGACGCCGGGGAATGAGTCGCTGGTGTTCACGAACACCTGGGACTGCGAGCTGACGTGCTCGCCGTGCAGGAGGTTGAGGTCGAGCGCGTAGGCGGCCTGGCTCTCGCCCACCTCGAGGAATCCCGGCGGCGCGTCGCCCTGGGTGCGGTTCACCACCAGCAGTCCTACGGACGACTTGTTGAAGATGTCGCGCTGGATGCGGGCGACGCTGAACAGCGCGGCGGGCGCGAGCTCGGGCGTGCCGCTGTTGGGCTCGACCAGCTCGGTGCGCTCGGTGAGGGCTTCGAGCAGGCCGATGGTCCAGCGGCCGGTCTTGCCGGTGATCTTGCCGCCGGCGAGGATGCGCTGCGGCTCCCCGTCGTCGAGGCGCGCGCCGATGCGCCGCGAGAAGAACAGCGACATGTTAGTGGCGAAGTAGTTCGCGCCCTCGGTGAAGAACTTGCGCTTCTCGGGGAAGAAGACCTCGAAGCGCGAGATGTCGGTGAAGAACTCGTCCGCCTCGGTGTCGCCGAAGTCGGGATTGAAGGTGAGGCTGGCGGTCAGGTTGGGGGTGAATCCCCAGCGGACGTCGAGTCCGCCGTCGGCGGACCAGCCGTCGTGCGCGGGCAGCCAGGGCGCGCGGCGCCAGCGCGTCGTGAAGTACGGGATGAGCTCGAGGTTCTTGCCGGTCTCGATGCCGGAGATGCCGGTCATCTCGCCGAGCTTCGAGGGGCGCATGAAGCCGTCGAAGCGCTGGACCTCGACCCAGGCGGCCATTTCGTTGCGGCGCGGGATGGTGCGGTTGATGTTGAGGCCCCAGACCTGGTCGTCGCCGTGGGGGACGCGGATGGAGCGGAACGGGATCTCGATCTCGGCGCTCCATCCCCAGGGCTGGCGGCGGGCGGCGGAGGACCAGATGCCGTCCCAGGTGGAGTCGTGGACGTCGCCAAAGCCGCCGCCGGCGCCTTCGGTGGAGGCGGCGTCGAACTGGATGCCGCTGGAGTTGATGCTGAAGTAGAAGCCGGTGCGGCGGTCGTGGAAGGTGTCGATGAGGACGTCGACGGAGTCGGAGCCGGTGTCGGCGTCGTGCGCGCCCAGGCGGTAGAAGGCCTTGTCGGGCGTGCGGTCGTAGCAGCGGAAGCCGAAGTAGAGGGCGCGGCTGGTATAGAAGATGAGGACTTCGGTCTTCTCGCTGACGGGCTGGTGCTGGTCGGGCTCGGTCTGCGTGAAGCGGTCGATGAGCGCGGCCTGGCGCCAGACGGCTTCGTCGAGCTCGCCATCGAGCTTGATGCGGGCGTCGTCGACGCGGACCGCGCGCACGGATTTGCCGGTCGCGGGCGCAGGCCGCTGCGCCGTCGCGGCCAGCGCGAACGCGAGCAGGGAGAGCAGGGCGAGATTTCGCGTTCGGATATGCAATCGATGCCGGTGGCGACGCATCATTACAACAAGAGGAGCAGCGTTATGAAAGCCCTTTCCGTCGTCCTTGCCCTGACCTTGTTTTCCGCGACCCTATGTTCCGCTGCCGCCGCGACGCAGGAGATCACGCCCCAGGAACAGAAGTCGCTGGAGCAGATCCTGGGCCGCGCCGGCGAACGCCAGCCTGATGGCGCGGTGAAGTTCGGCTTCCCGCGCTCCGACCTGCACGTCACGGTGCGGGGCACGCCGATCGCCGCCGGCCTCGCGCTGGGCGGCTGGATCGCGTTCTTCCCGGCCCAAGGCAACACGATGGCGATGGGCGACCTGGTGTTGACGGAAGAAGAGCTGCCCAAGGTCCTGGCGAAGCTTTCCGGGTCGCCGGTGGAAGTGACCGCGGTGCACAACCACCTGGTCGGGGAATCGCCGCGCGTGATGTACGCGCACGTCGCGGGCAAGGGAGAGGCGGGCGCGCTGGCGCGGGCGTTCGCGGCCGCCCTGCACGAAACGGCCATCCCGGCACCCGGCGCCGCGAGCACGGCGACGCTCGCGGTGGAGCAGAAAGCGATTGAAAGCTGCATGGGACGAGCGGGCAAGGTGAAGGGAGCGGTGCTGAGCTTCTCCGCGCCGCCGCCGGCGCCGGTGACCGAAGACGGCGCCGCGATCCCGAACTCGGCCGGCGTGAGCACCGCGATCAACATGCAGTTCCCGGCGGCGGGCCGCGCGCTGGCCACGGGCGACTTCGTGCTCCGCGGCGAGCAGGTGCAACCGGTCGCGGCCGCGCTGCTCTCCGGTGGGATCCAGGTGACCGCGCTGCACAGTCACATGCTGCATGAGTCGCCGCGCCTGTTCTTCATGCACTTCTGGGCGGATGGGGCGCCGGAGAGCGTTTGCGGCACGCTGCACAAGGCGCTGAGCGCAGCGGGACACTGAGATCCTTCGACTCGCGCGGAAGCGCTCGCTCA
Organism: Terriglobales bacterium; assembly: GCA_035457425.1. NCBI lineage: Bacteria > Pseudomonadati > Acidobacteriota > Terriglobia > Terriglobales > Terriglobales bacterium. Next base: position 7,034 of record DATIBR010000167.1, on the reverse strand, counting down.
GGATGTCGCCTGCGGGCTCGCGCTTCCGCTCACGCCCGCAAAGCGGCTCCACTTCCATTCGGTGACGCCTCGGTGTAGGCTTGCTCTCCCCCGGCCGGAAAGTGCCCTCCGGCAACCTGGTCTCCGAGGTTTGTACATGAGTGCCGCTTCGTCCGCCGGCTTGCCGGCCGGGATGCAGAAACCTGCCGCGCGCGTCATCCTGTTCGCCATCAGCTCGCCCACCAGCGACGTGGTGCGGGAATGCTTCCGGCAGTTCGGGGTGGACGCCGTGCTGGACGACGACCCGACCGGGCAGCGGCTGCAGCGCGAGAAGTTCGAGGCCTGCGTGGTGTCGCTCGACGACCCGGAAGCGCCGCGGCTGATCGAGGCTGCGCGGAGATCGAAGTCGAACCACCGCATCCTCATCTATGGCCTGGCGTCGGGCGCGAAGCAGGCGCTGAGCTTCGCCAAGTACGGCGTGAACGCCATCATCGACGTGCCCGTCAACCGCACGGCGGCGCTGAAGGTGGTGCGGTCCAGCCACCTGCTGGTGCTGAACGAGCTGCGGCGGTACGCGCGCGTGCCCATCGTGGTGAACGCCAGCGTGCAGACCGAGCAGCGCAACTTCGACGCCATGACGGTGGAGATCTCCGCGGGCGGGATGTCGCTCAAGACCGACCGCTCGCTGCTGATGAACTCGGCGGTGGTGCTGCACTTCACGCTGCCGCCGGCGACCGAGGTCAAGGTGCGCGGCTCGGTGGCGTGGGTCAACGCGCAGGAGCAGCGCATCGGAGTGCGCTTCGACCCCACCGACGGCCACCGCATCCGCGCGAAAGAGTGGGTGGAAGAGTACCTCGGGCTTTAGCTTCCGGCGAGCTGCGCTCGCACACCGCGCAAGGGCACGGCTCAGCGACAGCCTTGCACGCCTTCATGCGCGCTGCTCGCGCGCAAGCCGGACCCGCCGCTGATCCGCTCACTTCTTGCGCGTGTAGCGGATGGGCCAGAGCACCTGCCAGGTCTTGCCGTCGTCGGTGGATTGCTCCCAACTCCAGTCGAAGCTTTCCGGCTTGATGTTCTTCCACACCATGCGCTGGCGGACCTTGACGCCCTTGGGGGTGACGGCTTCGCGGGCGAGAACCATCTGGCCGTCCGTGAACTCGCCGGTGAAATCGAGGTAGGCGCCCTGGTTGTCGACCCAAGTCTGCTTCCACTGGCGGGCGCGCGGGAGGTAGACGGAGACGCTGTGGCCGACCAGGCCGCTGGAGGCCGCGGCGTCAAAGTGCTCCTCGATGACGCAGCCGGACATCGTCTTGGTGACGTGGTTCGCGCCGGCGCCGGCGGGCGAGCCCTGGGCCGCGGGCCACGAGGCTTCCCAGTCGCCGACCCAGAAGTCGAACTGCGCGGCTTCGGGCGCGGTGCAGGGTTTCGGCGGAGCGGGTTGCTGGGCGCCGGCGAGCAGCGCACAGAACAGCGGGAGCAGCAGCAGCGGACGTTTCACGCGGCCTCCTTGTTATTTGTACGGGTCTTCTTTCTTCTTCTCTTCCGGGGCCGCGGGCTGCGGCCTAGACGGCTTGGGCGGGGCATCCGGTAGCGGGGCGCTGACGTGCTCGTGAACGACGAGCCATTCGCCGTCGCGGCGCTCGAGGATGACGGTCCAGCGCAGGGCGAGCTCCTGCTTGGAGCCGTCGGCGAGCTGGGCGAAGACGTCCCAGATGGCGGTGGCGTAGGCCATGTCGCCGCGGAAGTGGACGTGGGCGTCGTCGCGCAGGCGGATGTTCAGCTCGGTGTAGTTGGCGAACAGCTTCTTGGTGCCGAGGTAGTACTCGTCCCAGCCCTTGTATTGCAGCGGTGTGAGGTCGAAGAAGACGAGGTCGGCGTCCTTGGCGTAGAAGCGGGCGGCGGCGTCGGGATCCATGGCGGACCAGGCGTTCATGACCTGCTGCAGGCGCTTGCGGAGCTGGTCGGCGGAATCGGCGTCGGCGGCGGGCGCAGGAGCGGCGGGGCGCGGAGCCTTGCGCGGCCGGGTCTGCGAAAAGAGCGGGCCGGAGAGCAGCGCGATCAGCGTGACGAGGAACAGAATCTTCTTCATGGAACCCCCTGCGCGAAACCTGTGCCGTCGGCTGAAGCCGACTCAGTAATAAGGTGCGTCGAGACGGCACGGCGAAAGCCGTGCCCTTTCTGTCACGTGGTCGAGACGGCGGCTAAAGCCGTGCCCTGATACGAGAGCCGTGCCCTCATGCGAGCAGTAGCTACTCCGGCCAGAGCTGGATTCTTGCCCTATGTCGCGGTTTGACGCAACCCCCTTAACACTCTCGTAATCCCACCAGTGCGCCCATCGCTGACAGGTCTTAGTGTACGTAGGCCCGGCCACATCCCGACAAGCCCGTCAGGCGCGCCGCGCGGCCCGGGTGCTGGAGTTCGCCCGGACCGAGGAGGGGCGGCGGATCGTCCCCTATTTGACGCTGGATCCTCCGGAGCCGGAGGAGGCTGCGTGGGTGGGCCACTTCCTCGGACTGGCCGACCGGGCGCTGGAAAACCAGGACCTGGAGAATCCGGCGGAGCGGAAGCCGCAGCCGGCGCCGGTGCGGCGGCGGCGCGCCTGAACGAGTCCACAGTCCACAGTTCGCGCTCCGGCCGGCTGAGGCCGGCGCTCGGAGGGCGTAGCCAGCAGGCGGCCTGGTCTGGTAAAATCGTTGAGTTTGCCTGTAGTTCCAATCCTCTACAGTCAATAGGGCACCATCTTTTTGGGAGGCAATGGTATGTACGCGGTCATCCGCGCCGGGGGAAAGCAGTATCGCGTCGCGCCCGGGGACGTGATCCGGGTCGAGAAGACGGCCGCCTCGAACGGCAAGGTCGAGTTCACGGACGTGCTGGCCGTCAGCGGCCAGGAAGGCCAAGTGGGGCGTCCGCAGGGCGCGGCGAAGGTGACCGGCAGCGTGGTGGAGGAAGGCCGCGCGGACAAGATCCTGGTCTTCCATTTCAAACGCAAGAAGCAGTACAAGAAGCTGGCGGGACATCGGCAGCCGTTCACCGCGGTGCGCATCACCGAGATCGCGTTCGACGGGCACAAGTTCACGGCGCCGGACGAGGCGAAGCCGGAGAAGAAGGCGAAGCCGGCGGCCAAGGCCGAGGCGCACGCCGAAGAGCATCACGAGAAGAAGCACGCGGGGCCGCACGCGGCATCTCACGCACCCCACAAGGCGGAGAAGAAGCACGCCGAGGCGAAGCACAAGAAACCGGCAGCCAAGAAGGCTGACCACAAAAAGAAGAAGTAGGACAGGTCATGGCACACAAGAAAGGTCTAGGCAGTTCCCGGAACGGCCGCGATTCGAATGCGCAGCGGCTGGGAGTGAAGGCGTTCGGCGGGCAGCTCGTCCCCGGCGGGTCGATCATCGTGCGGCAGCGCGGCACGCGCATCAAGCCGGGGCCGAACGTGGGCCGCGGCAAAGACGACACGCTGTTCGCCAAGGTGACGGGCGTGATCAAGTTCAGCGACCGCGGCGGGATGGGGAAGTTTGTCTCGATCGAGCCGGTGGAAGAGAACTAGTTCAACGCCGAGGCGCAGAGAGCGCCGAGGTTTTGAAGAGAAGGTTCGAAGCAGGAGCCTCGCTACGGCGAGGCTTTTCTACGTCTAAAATCAAAAGGCTACTCGGCGCACTTCGCGCCTCTGCGTTGAAGTAAATGTTCATTGACGAAGCACACATCAAGGTGAAGGCCGGGGACGGCGGGAACGGGTGCATGGCGTTCCGGCGGGAGAAGTTCGTGCCGCGGGGCGGGCCGTCGGGGGGCGACGGCGGCAAGGGCGGCGACGTGGTGATGGAGGCCAGCCAGGCGCACAACACGCTCATCCACTTCCGCTTCAATCCGGAGCACAAGGCGGAGCGCGGGCGGCACGGCGAGGGCTCGAACCGCACCGGCAAGGACGGCCACGACGTGGTGTTGAAGGTGCCGGTCGGGACCGTGCTGTGGGACGACGAGACGGGCGAGCGCATCCACGATTTCTCGCGGCCGAACGAGCGCGTGATCGTGGCGCGCGGCGGGCGCGGCGGGCGCGGCAACCAGCACTTCGCGACGTCGACGCACCAGGCGCCGCAGGAGCACGAGGCCGGGCGGCCGGGCGAGGAGCGCCAGTACCGGCTGGAGCTGAAGCTGCTGGCCGACGTCGGACTGGTGGGATATCCGAACGTGGGCAAGAGCACGATCATCTCGCGCGTGTCGGCGGCGAAGCCGAAGATCGCGGACTACCCGTTCACGACGCTGGAGCCGAACCTGGGCGTGGTGCAGATCGGGGCGAAGGACGAAGCGCAGAGCTTCGTGGTGGCCGACATCCCCGGGCTGATCGAGGGGGCGCACGAGGGCGCGGGGCTGGGCATCCAGTTCCTGAAGCACATCGAGCGGACGCGGCTGCTGGCGCACGTGGTCGACGTGTCGGGGGCGAGCGGGCGCCCGGACCCGGTGGAGGATTTTGGGGTCATCATGGCGGAGCTGGCGAGCTTCGGGGCGGGCTTGGAGAAGAAGCCGATGCTGGTGGTGGCCAACAAGATCGACGCGGCGCAGGATTTCGAGGAGGCGGCGCCGAAAAGGTCAAAGCCAAAGGTGGCGAAGAAGAAGCCGGGCGAGCCGGCGAAGCTGGCGAAGCTGCGGGCGTTCGCGAAGAAGAAGCGGCTGCCGTTCTACGCCATCTCGGCGGTCACGGGCCAGGGCATGGACGAGCTGAAGTACGCGATGTGGGAGCAGGTGCAGAAGCTGCGGAAGAAGCACGCGGCGTCGGAAGCCGAGACGCGCGAGGTGGAACTCGCCGCCGCGCCCGCGGAACGGCGGCGCCGGCCGAGGGATTGGCGGAAGTAGAAAGACCTTTAACCACGAAGGTCACGAAGGAGCACGAAGGTTTTGGTTTTTACTTCGTGTTCCTTAGTGTCCTTCGTGGTTAAATCTTTTTCATGCGCATCGGCATAGTGGGCGACTACAACCCGGCGGTGGAGTCGCATCCGGCGACCACGCAGGCGGTGTTCCTGGCGGCGCGCTGCATCGGGCTGCAGGCGGACGTGGTGTGGATCTCGACGGCGAAAGTGGACGACGAGACGCTCGCGAAGTGCGACGCCATCTGGGCGGCGCCGAACTCGCCGTACCGCTCGGTCGACGGGATGCTGGCGGCCGTCAAGTTCGCGCGCGAGCAGCAGCGGCCGTTCCTGGGGACGTGCGGCGGGTTCCAGTACACGCTGATCGAGTTCGCGCGCAACGTGCTGGGCGTGGCGAACGCGGACTCGGCGGAGAACAACGTGGCGGGGGCGACCAACGTGATCACGCCCATCGCGTGCGAGGCGCCGGCGCCCGACAAGCCGAAGCTCGGCGGGCGCACCGTGGTGACCGTACTGCCGGAGACCAAGCTGGCCGGCTTCATGAAGCCGGGCGAGCACCAGGAAGCCTACTTCTGCAACTTCGAACCCAATGCGGAGTTCCTGCCGCGCTTCGCCGAGGCGGGGCTGAAGCCGAACGCGCAGGGGCCGCAGGGCGAGCTGCGCGGGGTGGAGATCGCGGAGCACCCGTTCTTCGTCGCGACGCTGTTCCAGCCGCAGTTGACGTCAAAGGCGACGGGCCGGCCGCATCCGCTGCTGATCGCGTACATCCACGCGGCGAGCAGTTACCACGCAGCGGCAAGGAAGCGGGCAAGGAAGCCGGCGGCCGCCCCTAAAGGGGCGGAGTAAGAAGGGAGCGACCGTTTTCCCCCGCCTGAAGGCGGGGGCCTTCACGGTGGCGCGGGCGGCCTCGGGCCTTCGCTTCATGGCATCCCTGCGGGACTCCTGGGTTTGTCAGAAAGCTGTCGAAGGGTGTCGCTGACTTCTAACTCCTAGCTACCAACTACCAGCGACCAACTACCCTCCCGTAGAATCCCTCCTGATGAACATCGGCCTGTTCGGCGGGACGTTCGACCCCATCCATCGCGGGCACGTGGTGGTGGCGCGTGCGGCGGCGGAGCGGTTCGCGCTCAAGCAGGTGCATTTCGTGCCGGCGTCGAAGCCGCCGCACAAGTCGGTGGCGCGCACGCCCTACCTGCACCGCTTCGCGATGCTGGCGCTCGCGCTGCAGAAAGAGAAAGACTTCATCCCATCGTTGTTAGAAGCGCCGGACGGCTCGGAGCGCCCGTCGTACACGCTGGACACGGTGAAGCGCGCGCAGCAGGAGCTGGGACGCGCGGCGAAGCTCTACCTCATCATCGGCATCGACGCTTTCCAGGAGATCGCCGTCTGGCACAAGGCGAGCGAGCTGCTGCGGACGGTGGAGTTCATCGTGGCGAGCCGGCCGGGGTTCTCGCTGGGCGACGCGGCGGCGGCGCTGCCCAAGGAGCTGCAGCCGCCGAAGTCCGTGCTGAAGACGTTCGCGAAGGGCACGGGGTCGGGGGACCTGGTGCTGGACCGCGGGCGGGTGCACCTGCACCTGCTGCCGGAGGTGGAGGCGCCGTTCTCGTCGACGGCGGTGCGGGCGGCGGTGGCGGGCAAGCGGTCGCTGGCGCGATTCGTCACGCCGGAGGTGGCCGAGTACATCCGGAAGCAGCATCTATATCGGGGAGGCAAGTAGGATTTAGACTAGACCCAGCGACTGATGAAGACCCCCACGACGCGCCAGCAAGTCCTTACCGCCCTCGCTGCCTGCCAGGACAAGAAAGCCGAAGAGATCGCCATCCTCGAGATGGACAAGGCGTCGTCGGCGTTCACCGACTACTTCGTGATCTGCTCGGGGACGAACCCGCGGCAGATCCAGGCCATCGCCGACGAGGTGGAGACCCGGCTGGAACGGTACGGCATGCGGCCGACGCACGTGGAGGGCTACCAGCGGGCCGACTGGGTGCTGCTGGATTACGTGGACTTCGTGGTGCACGTGTTCTCGCCGCAGACGCGCAGCTTCTACGACCTGGAGCGGCTGTGGAAGAGCGCGAAGAAGCTGTCGGCGGCGGAGCTGGCCGCGCCGCGGAAGAAGAAGGCGGAGAAGCCGGCCCAGCGCAAGGCGCGCGCGGGGTCGAAGGCGTCGAGCCGGACGCGGTGGCCGCGGCGCCCGCA
>DATIBR010000166.1 GCA_035457425.1 Terriglobales bacterium | reverse complement strand
GCTGGTCGGTGATGCCCTCCGCCTCCACCGCGAAGCGCGCGCGCTGCTCGGCCACCCACTTCTTGTCGGCCTCGGAGACGTTCTCCAGCGCAGAGGCGTCGAGGGGCGCGAGAACGAGACGGCGCGGACCGGGCGGATGCGTGACACCGCCGCCTGTTCCAGGGAAGATACCTCCGTCTTTGCCTTCGGCGTAGTATCCGGCGCGCGTGAGGAGGCTTCGGGTGAAATCTCCCGCTGCTCGTAGGTTCAGCGCTGTGGCACGTCTTAAGGCTGCTGACTCTGTCCTGCGCGAAAGAAGCTCATTCAAACGGTTCAGTCGCAGGCTCGCCTCCGCAGTCTTCTCGAAGTCGGATGCAGCGTGCCCGTCGTTGTTCCCCATCCACCACGCCCCCACCGCCGCGAACGTTCCCACCCGCTTGAACTCGCTCGCGTCCGTCTTGTCCATCTTGTCTTCCGACGTGTGGTGCGTCCAGTCCGGGTCGTGGCCGAGCATGGTCGCGGGGATTCCGAGCCCGAGGAACACTTCGTGGTCGCTGCCTAGCGCCAGCCCGATCTCCTCCGGCACCCACAGGTTCCGCGTGCCCGTTGGCGCGGAGAGGTTCGCCGCGCGCGTCTGCGCCAGCGCGTCCGCCATCAGCGCGTTCAGGAAGCTCGGCACCGAATCCGGCGTGCGCGTGAAGTAGAACCGCGAGTTGGTCTTCACGGTGTCTTCCCCGACCATGTCGAGGTTGAGCGCCGCGACCACGCACGGGTCTTTTTCTTTCCACGGCTTTACGGCTGAGCGCGGGTCGTCCCACGCGCCGCAGCGTCGCGTCTCCGGATGGTTCGCCACGTACGCCATCGTCCCGAAGAACTCCGGCACCCACATGAAGTGCAGCGTCTTCTTCGGCGACGGCAGCTTGCCCGCCTTGATGAGCGCGGCGTACGTCCGCGCGATCTCGAGGAGCGCGCCCGAGCCCGACGCGTTGTCGTTCGCCGACCACTTCGGGTGGTCGAGGTGCCCGACCAGGATGACCTCCTGCTCCGGGTTCTCCGTCCCGCGGATCCAGGCGTGCACCAGCGTCAGCTTGCCCGGGACGTAGCTCGCGTCGATCGTGCCTTTCACGCGCACCGGCCCTGCGCGCATCAGCCCTTGGATCCTGGTGTACGCCGTCTGCGAGATCTGGAAGCCGCCGCGCGTCGCCTCGAACTCCTCCGCGCGCGGCCAGATGCCGTTGTAGCGCGTCATGTCGGGATGCTCCGCGCGGTCCCCCGGCGGCGGATAGATCACCACCCCCACCGCGCCGTGCTTCAGCACCGCCTCGCGCACCACGTTCGCCGCGTACCCGTAGGCGAGCGCGACCTTCCCGCGCACATCCTTATCTTTGTAGTCGGCGTCCTTCGTCCCCGCGCCGACCTCGACCAGCTCGCCTTCCCACGTCCCGCCCTTCGAATACGACGACACGCACATCGGCACGTCGGCGTAGCGGCACACCGGATACGGCTTGAACTCCTTGTCCGCGCCCGCAGCCGTCACCCACAGCTCGCCCGAGCGCATCTCCCAGCCCGCCGGCGAGAGGAACGTCCCATACTTCGTCTTGCCGTCGGAAGGGAACTGCTCTTTTTTCGCGAAAACCGCTGCGCGTTCGTCCGTCAGGGAAAATCCTGCGGCCTGCAGGCTCGGCAGCACCACCTGCTCGGCGACGTCGGCCATCATCGGCGACCCCTGGATGCGGTGGTACTCGACGATGCGGCGCGTGTTCTCCTGCGCCTGCTCGCCCGAAAGCTCGCGCGCGATCGCGTCGAACGTCTGCTGCGGAACGAGGTGCCGCTCGGCGGCCGCCGCCGTCAAGGAGAGTGAGGTGAGGAGTACGGCAATGCTTGTCAGCTTCATGGCCCCGAGAGCTTAACAAATACATCCCGAGCCCACCGCGGCGGGCGAGGGAGCCCTATAGTTACGAGGCTCCTCCGTGAGTGTCATCCTGAGGAGCCCGCCGCGGCGGGCGACGAAGCCCTACCGCCGCGACACCCTTCCGTGAGTGTCATCCTGAGGAGCCCGCCGCAGCGGGCGACGAAGGATCTCATCGCGAAACCTCCGGCTTAGGTAGGGATTCCTCGGAATGTTTCCAAAGCCGCTCACCTTTTTCCCTTGACTTCGTCTGCTAATGTATTAGCATCTGCTAGTCCATTAGCACGGAGGTTCCCTTGGAAACCGCACTCGGCCGCCGCGAGCGCCAGATCATGGACGTCCTCTACCGCCTCGGCAAGGCCAGCGTCGCCGACGTCCTCGCCGCCCTTCCCGACCCGCCCACCTACTCCGCCGTCCGCGGCATGCTCCGCCTGCTCGAGGACAAAGGCCTCGTCCAGCACCAGCAGGACGGCCTCAAGTACGTCTACCTCCCCACCGTCGAGCCGGCCAAGGCGCGCGTCTCCGCCCTCCGCCACCTCGTCACCACGTTCTTCGGCGGCTCCGCGCAGCACGCCGCCGCCGCCCTGCTCGAGCTCGACCCCAAGCTTTCCGCGCACGACCGCAAGCGCCTCACCGCCATGATCAAGAAGGCCCAGCAGGAGGGACGTTAGCCATGCCGCACATTCCGACACTCGAACTCTTCTCGCGCGCGACTCTCGCGCTCCTGTTCGACATCACCCTGAAGGCGACCTTCGTCCTCGCCCTCGCGCTGGCCGCCGAGCGCCTGCTCCGCCGCCGCTCCGCCGCCGTGCGCCACCTCGTGCTCGTCGCCGCGCTCGCCGCCATCGCCGCCCTCCCCTTCGCCGCGCGCTTCCTGCCCACCATCTCGACCACGTGGCTGCCGAGCGTGACCCTGCCCGCCGTCGCGCCGGTGACGGAAGTCGCCGCGCCGCCGATGCAAGCCGCCACCCGACCGAGCGCAGTGCAAGCGCCAGTCAAGAATGATTTCGCGAACAACGACGCCACCGCGAAGTCCGCCCAGCAGCCCGCGACCACGAAGCACGCGCAGCAGCCGGCGAAAGGATCCGCCGCCGCCGTCACGACCACGACACCGCGCTCCGTTGCTCCGCCCTCCGGCTCCGCCACGACCGCGCCGGCACCGCCGCCCGCGCGCTGGCCGCTGTGGCTCGCCGCCGCCTGGCTCCTCGGCGTCTCCTTCTTCACCGGACGCGTGCTGCTGGGGATCTTCCGCCTGCGCGGCGTGCTCGCCCGCGGCGCCGCCATCACCGATCCGCGCTGGACCGCGCGCCTCCGCCAGGTCACCGCGGCGATGAGCATCCGCCGCCCCGTGCAGCTGCTCGAATCCGCCGACGTCGACGTCCCCATCACCACCGGCGTCATCTACCCGCGCGTCGTGCTGCCGCCCGACGCCGCCGACTGGTCCGAAGCCCGCGCGCTCGCCGTCCTCAACCACGAGCTCGCCCACGTCAAGCGCCTCGACGCCCTCACGCAGCTCCTCGCGCAAGCCGCGCTCGCCCTCCACTGGTTCAATCCGCTGGCGTGGCTCGCCGCCCGCCAGATGCGTCTCGAGCGCGAGAAGGCGTGCGACGACTTCGTCCTCGCCGCCGGCGCGCGCCCCAGCGAGTACGCCCACGACCTGCTCGAGATCGTCGCGCAGCTCGGCGCCAAGCGCGAATACGCCGTCGCGCTCGCCATGGCCCGCAAGTCGCAGTTCGAAGGCCGCCTGCTCGCGCTGCTCGACCCGCGCCGCAACCGCCAGGCCCTCTCGCGCGCCGCCGTGCTCGGCACCGCGCTGCTCGCCGCCGCGCTCGTGCTGCCGCTCGCCGCCATGCAGCCGCAGCAGGACGCGCCTCCGATTCCGCCCGCGCCGCCCAGCCCCCCGGCCGCCGCCGCGCCTCCGGCGCAGCCGGCTCCGCCCGCGCCGCCCGACGCCGACGAAAACACGCTGGTCTTCGGTGACGAAGCGCTCGCCGACGAGCAGCCCACTCCCGCTCCCACTCCCGAAGCCATCCCGCCCGGCGGGATGTTCGGCAGCGAGAGCCTCGCCCCCGTCGCCATGCCCGCGCCCGCCACCACGCCCCCGCCCTCCGCCGCGCCCCGTGCCGGCAGCGGCTCCGGCAGCGGTTACGGATACGGTTACGCGAGCACTCCGACGCCCGCGGTACCGCCCGCGCCTTCCGCTCCGTCGGCGCCTTCGGCCCCCGCGCCCATGATGGGCGGCGGCTTCCCCGATCCCGATTGCAAGTCGTCGTCGAAGACCACCAACGTCAGCATGAGCCACAACACTGACGACAACGGTTACCAGACGATGAATGGCACCTGGACGCGCGGCGAGTGCACCCTGCGCATCCACGCCGCCGGCAAGCTCGCCTTCAGCGCCGACGGCATGCAACTGCTCGGCATCACCCCCGACGACGGCTTCTTCGATGTCACCGAGGTCATCAGCGGCGCCACCCGCCGCGTCAAGGTCGAGCCCTCCGCCGGCGGACTCAAGTACACCTACTGGCGCAACGCGCAGCCGCAAGAGTTCGACGCCGCCGCGCGCGAGTGGTTCGGCCGCTTCATGCTCGAGTTCGAGCGGCACACCGGTTTCTCGGCGGCGACCCGCGTGCCGATGCTGCTCCAGCGCGGCGGCCCCAACGCGGTGCTGAACGAGGTCGACCAGATCGAGAGCGACTACGTCGCCGCGCTCTACCTCCGCACCATGCTCGACACGACCAAGGTGGACGCCGCCACGCTCCGCCGCACGCTCGAGCAGGCCGGCCGCCAGATCGGCTCCGACTACGAGAAGGCGCGCATCCTCATGGTCATCGCGCAAAAGTATCCGCTCGACGACGAGGCCGGCCGCTCCGCCTTCCTCACCAGCGCCGACTCGCTCAAGAGCGACTACGAGCACGCCCGTGTCCTGGTCGAGATCCTCAAGCGCCCCGGCATGTCGAAGGAGAACGCCCGCATGGCGCTCGCCTCCGCCGCCAAGCTCAACTCGGATTACGAGCGCGCCCGCGTCCTCATGACCATGCTCGACGCCCGCCTCGTCGACCCGACCATGCAGGAGATGTTCTTCAACGCCGCCAACGGCATCAAGAGCGACTACGAACACTCCCGCACCCTCATCGGCCTGCTCGACAAGGTGCCGCTCAGCCAGCCCATCGTCGTTCGCCTGCTCCAGGCGACCGCGTCCATCAACTCCGACTACGAGCGCGCCCGCGTCCTGACCTCGACCGCCTCGAAGTACGCCGTCACCGGCGAGGCCAAGAACGCCTACCTCCGCGCCGCCAACGGCATCAAGAGCGAGTACGAGCGCAACCGCGCCCTCTCGGCGCTGCTGAACTCGACCCGCATGTAGGCTGGCCGTTTCTCAACATCCCGAGCCCGCCGCGGCGGGCGAGGGAGTCCTACAGGAACGACGCTCTTCCGTGAGTGTCATCCTGAGGAGCCCGCCGCGGCGGGCGACGAAGGATCTGACTCGGCAGTCTGCCGCCGATCGCGCTTCCCCGGAATGTTCTTGAAAGTCACCAGCGACTAGTAGAATCGCCGGAAGCGACGTGTAGAATTCCCGCTTCATGGCTGAAGACCGCCCGCCGTCCTTCGCCGCCCGCGCGCTCCGGCTGCTCCGGCCCTCGCACGAGCATTCGGCGTACTCCGCGACCGTCCTGCTCATGGCCGCGGTGCTGCTCTCGCGCGTCATCGGCTACGTGCGCGAGGCCTACATCGCCTGGGCTTTCGGCGCCGGCCCCCAGACCGACGCCTACGTCGCCGCCTTCACCCTCCCCGACTGGCTCAACTACCTCGTCGCCGGCGGCACCGCCTCCATCACCTTCATCTCCATCTTCACGCGCTACTCCGCCGAGGGCAGGGAAGAGCAGGCTCAGAAGGCTTTCAACATCGTCGTCACCGTCATGACGGCCGTGCTGCTCGCGGGCGTCGGCCTCGCCGAGCTCTTCACGCCGCAGATCGAGCGGCTCCTCTTCCCCAGGTTCTCGCCCGAGCAGTTGGCCGAGTGCGTCCGCCTGACCCGCATCCTGCTGCCTGCGCAGATCTTCTTCTACGTCGGCGGCGTGGTCTCCGCCGTGCTGCTCTCGCGCCGCCTGTTCCTCTTTCCCGCGCTCGGGCCGCTGCTCTACAACGTCGGCATCATCGCGGGCGGCGTCCTGCTCTCGCGCCGGATGGGGATCGCCTCGCTCGCCGTCGGCGCCGTCGCCGGCGCGGTTGCCGGACCATTCCTCATCAACGTCATCGGCGCCGCCAGGGGCGGCCTGCGCTTCTCGCTCGACTTCGACACCTCCCACCCCGGCTTCCGCGAGTGGGTGCGCCTGACCATCCCGCTGATGCTCGGCGTCTCGCTCGTCACCGCCGACGAGTGGATCCTGCGCTTCTTCGCCTCCGGCGGCTCCGGCGACATCACCCGCCTCAACTACGCCAAGCGCCTGTTCGCCGTGCCGGTCGCCGTCCTCGGGCAAGCCGCCGGACAGGCTTCGCTCCCGTTCTTCGCGCGACTCTGGGGCGAGCAGCGCCGCGACGAGTTCGCTGCCACCGTCAATGCCTCCATTTACCGCGTGAGCGCGCTCGCTCTGGTCGCCAGCGCCTGGATGGCCGCCGCCGCCCTCCCGCTCGTCGACCTCGTCTATCGCCGCGGCATGTTCAAGCCCTCCGATTCTCACGAGACCGCCATCCTCTTCTTCTGGTTCGCGCTTTCGCTGCCCTTCTGGGCCGCGCAGGGCCTCTACGCCCGCGCCTTCTACGCCGCCGGCAACACCATGACCCCGATGGTCGCCGGCACCATCGTCACCGTCGCCTCGCTCCCGCTCTACTCCGCGCTCTTCGCGCGCTACGGCGTCGCCGGCCTCGCCATCGCCTCCGACCTCGGCATCCTGCTCCACACCCTCGTCCTCGCCGCGCTCCTGCACGCGCGCGGGCTGGTGCTGCTCACCGGATTGCGCTGGGGAGAACTGGGGAAGGCCATCTTCGCCGGCACCGTCGCCGCGGTCGCCAGCTTCGGCGCCTCGAAGTTCGTCTACCTCGACGGCACCCGCTGGGCCGACCTCGAGAACCTTGCCCTCGTTACGCTGACCTGGGCGGCCGTGGTCGCCGTCGTGCTTTGGGTGACTGGGTCGGAGCTGCTGGGAATGTTGTGGCGCCGCCTCGGCCCGCCCGACCCCGCGCCTGCCGACGCCGCCCGCGAAGAGCGCGGTACCGCCCCCTAACACCGGCGGCCTGACCTTGATCGTGTGGAGGCGGGCGACTCGCCCGCCAAAAGGATCCAGCGCCCGCGCCCCTCGCGCTCGGCGCTGCGAAGCAGCGCAAGAATGCGCAGCCCACGGCGCTAGCCGTGGGTCACGGTGTCACAAATAGATGGAGAGCCCCTTCAGGGGCGACAGGACCCGGCCGTGCTTAGGACACCCGCGCCGTCTTCACGATCCGCATCTCGTTCCAGTCGTAGGTGAACTTCCGCCCGCAATCGAGACACACCACGTAGTGCGACGGCCCGACTCCCACCGGCTCCCACGAGGCGCTGCGCGAGGTTACCGCCGCGGTGGACGCGGTGAAGGGCTGCGTGATCCGCCGGTGGCGGCAGGTGAGCGCGAGCAGTTGGAGCATTTTCTCGACCATGACGAGGGTCCTTGCTGGCCAGAGCTGGTGTGGGTGAAAGGGAGAGCGGGCGTTCGCCGTGGAGTGCGCCCTCGACCCCGAGGGCGCGTAAACCCGACTAGGCGCTGGCGGCAGCCGCCGTCGTCGAGCTCGCCGTCGTCGACGGCATCTTCTCGTCCGACTTCCCGTTGGCGCGCTGGCCCGGCTTCTGGATGTCGATGCCGCCCTTGAAGAACGCGCCATCTTCGATCGAGATGCGCTGCGCCACCACGTCGCCGGTCAGCGACCCTTCGTTGCGGATGTCGACCCGGTCCGAGGCGTTCAGGTTGCCCTTCACCTTGCCGATCACCACGATCTCCCGCGCCACCACGTTGGCGTTCACCACGCCGTTGCGGCCCACCGTCACGCGGTTGCCGGCCAGGTTGATCGCGCCTTCCACGCGCCCGTCGATGTACAGAGACTCAGAACCGGTGACCTCGCCCTTGATCACGAGCGACTTCCCGATGGTGGCCTGTTCGTTGGTATTGAGAGCGGCGTTGCGCGGCGCGCTGGCCGGCGTGGGCTCGCCCATCGGATTCAGGTTCTGCGGATTCGTCATTGCGGTCTTCTCCGGTTCGGGGGTGGTGGTCTTTGGTGCTTGCGGTGCCGGGGTGCTCGGCGTGGCGGGCTTCCACATATCGATGTCCTCTGTCGGTCGTGAAGCGCTGCGGACCTGTGGAGCCCACTCGCGCGAAGTTCCTGGGTGTCGAGCGGCCGTGGTTGCGGTCCGCCCGGTTTACTGCTGCCTGGGGGATGTCCAGGCATCCGCACGTCCCGTGCCAAACAGAGTTCCTGTTCGTTGTCCTGTTGGGCGACTGCGCTCAGCGCGGGGTTGCTGCATCCGCGACCGCCTGCATCCGATTCGAAATGCAGCCTCAACCGCGAACTCGAGCGTAAATCTTGCGCCGCATTCGGCATCTCTTACATCCGGTGAAGGCCCTATGAGGAAAATTGTTTCGCGCTTAGCATGGGATTAGGGGAAAAGAAGCAATTGGCGACTAGCGATTAGCGGTCAGAGAACGCGCCGAAGCGATCCGTTCTGGCTAATCGCTAACTGCTAATCGCTAATCGCCTGTGGCCAGCGAGACACATTGTGCTTTCCGACCAACAGATCGTAGAGAGGATAGGCCGCCAGCCCAGTCGATCCGCGGGCTTCAAGCAGCTCGTCCGCGAGCTCGGCCTGCGCGGTGGCGCCGAGCGCCGCGACCTTCACCAGCGCCTGGACCGCCTGGTCCGCCAGGGCGAGCTGGTCGAGCTGCACGACGACCGCTGGGGCCTCCCCAAGAAGCCGCGCGGGCAGGAGCACGGCGCCCGCCCCGGCCGCCCCACTGCTACCGGCCGCCTCTCCCAGCATCGCGACGGCTTCGGCTTCGTCATCCCCGACCGCGACTCCCTGAAAGACCGCATCTCCGGCGACATCTTCATCCCGCCGCCCGCCATCGGCACCGCCATGCACGGCGACCGCGTCCTGGTCGAGCTCGGCCAGGTCCGCCCCGACGGCCGCGCCGAGGGCCGCATCCTCAAAGTCCTCGGCCGCGCCCACGACACCGTCGTCGGCGTCTTCCACTATGGCCCGAAGGCCAACTTCGTCACCCCCATCGACGAAAAGCTCGCCCTGGACATCGTCATCCCCCGCGGCCTCGAGCACCCGCCCACCGGCGAGGCCGATGTGGCGCGCTCGCCCTCGAGCGCGCGGAAGGGCAGATCCCGCGACCGCGTCATCGGCTCCGAAGCCCGCGTCACCTCCGCCTGGGAAGACCTCGAGGGCGTGGTCGTCGACGTCGAGATCACCGACTGGCCCACGCAGACGCAGAGCCCGCGCGGCCGCGTCCTCGAGATCCTCGGCTTCGAAGACGACTTCGGCGTCGACGTCGAGATCATCATCCGCAAGCACCACATCCCGCACCGCTTCCCCGAAGCCGTCATCGCGGAAGCGCAGTCCTTCCCCGCGACCATCGACCACGGCGAGCGCGAGCGGCGCCACGACTACCGCGACCTCCCCATCGTCACCATCGACGGCGAGACCGCCCGCGACTTCGACGACGCCGTCCTCGTCCGCCGCCTCGACCACGGCGGCTACGAGCTCCAGGTGCACATCGCCGACGTCGCCCACTTCGTCACCGAAGATTCCGCGCTCGACCGCGAAGCGCGCCTGCGCGGTAACTCCGTCTATTTCCCCGACCGCGCCGTCCCCATGCTTCCGGTCGAGCTCTCCAGCGACCTCTGCTCGCTGCGCCCGCAGGTCGAGCGCCTCGTCATGTCTTGCGTCATGGAGGTCGACCCCAGGGGCGAGATCACCGGCTACCAGCTGCACGAGGGCATCATCCGCTCCGCCGAGCGCATGACCTACACCAACGTCCAGCTCATCCTCGATGGCGACCCCGCCCAGCGCCGCCACTACGCGCCCCTGGTCGCCGATTTCGACCTCATGCGCGAGCTCGCCGAGATCCTCAACCGCAAGCGCGTCCGCCGCGGCTCCGTCGACTTCGACCTCCCCGAGCCCCAGATCGAGTTCGACGAGCAAGGCATGATGGAGAGCGTCACCAAGTCCGAGCGCCAGTTCGCCCACCGCCTCATCGAAGAGTTCATGCTCGCCGCCAACGAGTGCGTCGCCAGCTACCTGGAAGAGCGCGTCGCGAGCCTCTACCGTGTCCACGAGAAGCCCGACCCCAAGAAGCTCTACGAGTTCGAGACCATCGCCGCCAGCTTCGGCTACTCGCTCGGCGTGGGCGCCCTCCCCATCCGCCGCATGGAGACTCGCGGCGACCGCCGCGCGCGCCACGGCACCGGCCGCCACGCCCACATGATCGAGCTGCCCGAAGAGGTCCACATCACGCCGCGCATGTACCAGAAGCTCACGCAGAAGATCGCCGGCAAGCCCGAGGAGCGCATCCTCTCCTACCTCATGCTGCGCTCGCTCAAGCAGGCGCGCTATTCCGAACAGAACCTCGGCCACTTCGCGCTCGCCGCCCCCACCTACACGCACTTCACCTCGCCCATCCGCCGCTATCCCGATCTCATCGTCCACCGCCTGCTCAAGCAAGTCCTGCACGACGAAGCCGCCGCCGCCGAGCATCGCCGGCACGAGCGCCGCCAGAAGAAAGCTCCCTCCGGCTCCGGCACGCCGCCCCACAGCGAAGCTCCCAGCCCCTGGTCGAAAAGAAACGATGAGGGTGGGCGCCGGCGACCCGCCGCCCCAGAGGCCGAGAACGTCCGCGCACTCATCCCCCTCGACGTCCTGCACGAGATCGCCGACCAGTCCAGCCAGACCGAGCGCCGCGCCGACGACGCCGAGCGTGAGCTCATCGAGTGGAAGAAGGTGAAGTTCATGCGCGACCGCCTCGGCCAGGAGTTCGAAGGCCTCATCGTCAGCGTCACCAAGTTCGGCCTCTTCGTCGAGCTGCTCGACCTCTTCGTCGAAGGCCTCGTCCCGCTCGCCACCATGACCGACGACCGCTACACCTACCGCGAGAACACCAAGCAGATCGCCGGCGAGCGCTTCGGCCGCCGCTTCTCCCTCGGCGACCGCGTCCGCGTGCT
>DATIBR010000165.1 GCA_035457425.1 Terriglobales bacterium | reverse complement strand
CAGCTTCGTCACCCCGCGCTCAGTCGACGTCTACGTCCGCCGCCTGCGCGAGAAGATCGAGAAGGACCCCGAAGACCCGCGCCTTCTCACGACCATGCGCGGCGCCGGCTACCGCTTCGAGGCGAACAAGTCGTAGCGCTCCCATCAAGCGCGTATAGTGAAGGTCCAGGTTTCGCAAGCTACCATTCACCGGCATGCCCGGGCTGACCTGCTTGGTCCTTTGCGCCACCTCGAGAAGGGTGGGCCGCTCGGGCCTCCGGCAGCGGCAGGAAGCGGATGCAGCCGCGGCGGAGCGCATAGTTTTTCCACAGCCACCGCGAGCAGGGTTGCTGCATCGTATGAGTAGCGATCAGTGTCCTCGGGCCGGCAAGCGCGGCCTTCCCTTCCACCGCATGAGCCTCTGGCCTGGAGCGGTCTCCAATGGTCACGAAGTGCGCGAACGCCGTCTGTAACAACGACTTCCACTACCTGCGCAAGGGACGCCTGTTCCTGGTTCCGGTGGACGACCACGGGCCGCTGCCCTCCGGTCCGCAGCTGGTCGGCGACCGCAAAGGTCCGCAGCGCGTGGAGCACTACTGGCTGTGCGACGAGTGCGCCGAGCGCCTCACCCTCGCCATCGACCGCCGGCTCGGCATTGTTACCGTGCCCATCAATACGCCGGTGGCGAAGCGCGCCGCCGCTTCCTGATCGCAGAATAGTCTTCAGACTTCAGACGTCAGTCTTCAGGAGATTGCGGGGGCCTTTGATTTCCTGATGTCTGAAGACTGAAGTCTGAAGACTCGCTTCCTGCAATCTCCTACCCCGGCACGAAGAAGAACGCCACGCCCAGCATCGCGTAGAGCGCCAGCAGCTGCGCGCCTTCGAACCAGTTGGTCTCGCCGTCGGAGGAGATCATCTCGACCACCAGCACCGAGAGCGCGACCGCCACGATCTCGAAGGCGTTGAACACCAGCGACATCGGGCGGCCGATCGCGTAAGAGAGGAAGACCAGCACCGGCGCGACGAAGAGCGCGATCTGCGTGCTCGAGCCCACGGCGATGGTGAACGCCAGGTCCATCTTGTCGCGCCGCGCCATCAGGATGGCGGTGGAGTGCTCGGCGGCGTTCCCCACGATGGCCACCACGATGACGCCCACGAACAGCTCGGTCCAGCCCAGGGTCTGCGTGACCGCGTCGATCTCCCCCACCAGCATCTCGCTCAGGTAGGCGATGAGCAGGGTCGCGAGCGTCATGGAGCCGAAGGCGCGCCTCTGCGACATGCGGCCGGCGGAGTGGCCGGGCGCGGCTTCCTCGTGCGGCGTGAACAGCGCCTTGTGCGTCTTGAGCGCGAACAGGAAGCTGATGCCGTAGATGACGATGAGCACCCCGCTGGTCCACAGGCTGAGCTGCTCGATGCGGCTGTCCTGGTGGCGCAGCGAGCCGTAGACCGCCAGGTCGAAGACCGCGGGCATGACCAGCGCCGCGACTGCCAGGAACAGCATGGTGGTGTTGGCGCCCGCCGCCACGCGCGAGAAGCTCTGCCGCTGCCGGTTCCAGCCGCCCGCGATGATGGCCAGGCCCAGCACCAGCAGCAGGTTCCCGATGATGGAGCCGGTCAGCGAGGCTTTGACGACCTCGATGTGCCCGGCGCGCAGCGCGAAGAACGCGATGATGAGCTCGGTGGCGTTCCCCATGGTCGCGTTCAGGATGCCGCCGATCGTCGGCCCGGCGCGCTCCGACAGCGCTTCGGTCGAGTCCCCCAGGATGCCCGCCAGCGGGATGATGCCGAGGGCGGCGAACAGGAAGATCAGGAAGGCCGAGCCGCCGGTGAAGTGCAGCACGATGGCCGCCGGGATCGCCAGCAGCAGGACGTTCAGCCAGGGCGCTTCCGCGCGGAACGGGATGCGCTCCCACCACTTTGCGGGCTTCGCCATGGCGGCAGATTGTAAATGGTCGTCGGCCCTCGGCCCTCGGTCGTCGGCAGAAACCGGCACGGCCGACGACCGAAGACCGCAGGCCCTAGGTTGAAGATGCGACGGTTTGCGGGCTCGGGCCGGCGTACTTTCCGGTCAGGTCGTACCAGCGTACGCGCAGCAGCTCGGTGAACATCCGCACGCCGTCGCGGAACGGGTGCACCTTGGAGCGGTCGTCATTCGCCCACGCGACCGGGATCTCCGCCACCTTCAGCTTCGCCTTGCGCGCCAGGTAGAGGCTCTCGGGATCGAAGCCCCAGCGCTCGATGCGCTGCAGCGGGAAGGTGCGCTGCGCGGCCGCGCGCTTGAACGCCTTGAAGCCGCACTGCGTGTCCACGTAGCGCAGCCCCAGGATGACGCGCAGGCAGAGGTTGAAGATGCGCCCGAAGGCCTGCCGCAGCAGCGACTGGCGCTGCTTCTGCAGCTCGGGACGCAGCCAGCGCGAGCCGATGGCGATGTCCGCGCCGGCCTCGAGCGCGGCGAACAGCTTGCCCGCCTCCGAGATGGGCGAGGAGAGGTCGGCGTCGGTGAACAGCATCACGTCTCCGCGGGCGTTCATCATGCCGTTGCGCACGCTGTAGCCCTTGCCCCGGTTGCCGGGGTTCTCGAGCAGGCGCACCGTCGGGTGCTGCCGGATGTAGCTGCGCACCAGCTCCGCCGTGTTGTCGCGCGAACCGTCGTTCACCACGATGACTTCCGCGGTCCAGCGCTCCTCGGCGATGTGCGCCAGCACCTGGTCGAGCGACGCCGGCAGGCGCTCGCCTTCGTTGTACGCCGGGATGATGACGCTGATCGTACGAGACTCCATCAAGACTGCACCTGTGAGAATAAAGGATGAATGCCGCCCGAGGAGCAGCAACTTGGGTTAGAGGCTCACCGCTGCCCGGTTGTTGCCCCAACGAAAGGAAGACAGGAGGACACAAAGGCCGCTGAGGAATTCTCTCGGTTCCTCTGCGTCCCCGGCGTCCTCTGCGACGTTCGTTCTACGTTTGCAGCGCGGCGGCGACCGTCTGGCACTGCGTGCGCAGCTTGTCCACGGTCGCCTTCATCGCGGTGATCTTGTCGTTCAGCCCGCGTTGCTGGGCCAGGCCGATGAGGGCGCCGGCGGTCTCGGTCTCCTTGTTGGCCGAGGCCAGCAGGTACGCGAGCGCGTCGGCGTGCGGCTTCCACAGGTAGGCGGAGTTGCGCTTCGCGTGGTACTCGCGGATCTCCGCGATCATCCGCGTGTTGAGCGAGACGGCGCGCTGCATCGAGCGGGCGTAGTCGGCGCGGAAGCTCTTCTCCTGCAGGTAGTCGGCGCGGAAGGCCTCCGCCTCCGCCGGCGTCAGGGTGCAGTTGCCGTGCGGCAGCGGGACGATGAGGGTGCCGCTCTTGCTGTCGGCCGCGCGGCTGAAGTTCCGGATGGACTCCCCGATGCTGCGCAGCTTCCCTTCCTCCACGTCGTTGACGATGGCCACCGCCGGCGCCGCCGCCGCTCCTCCGCCGCCGTGGATGGCGGGCGCGGCCGCCGGCATCTTCTTGTCCACCACCTTCTTGAACTGCGACACCTTGCGGAACTGCTCCTGCGCCCGCCCGTACTCCACGTTCAGCACGTCTTCGTGCACCTGGTCGAGGTGCTGCACCGTGACGTCGCCATCCACCTTCGACATGATCGACGCGCCCTGCTGCTGCGCGCGCGCCGCGAACGTCTTGATGTGCTGCGCCGCCTGCCGGAACAGGTCGTCGAAGCGCGCGCCGAAGTACGCGTTGTACGCCGCGATGACCGCCAGCGACCGCGGGTGGTAGAAGCTCTGCTGCAGCGACTGCTTGATCTCCCGCACGCGCTGCGAGATCCCGGAATCCATCAGCTTGTCGAAGTGCCGGATGTCTTCCACTTCCTGCCGCACGAACTCGAACTCGTTCACCAGCTGCGCGTGCTCCTTGGGGATGTCGGCCACCGCGACCCCTTCCAGCGTCTGCTCGAGCTGCTTCGCGAACTGCTGGGAGAGGTCTTCGTGCTTCTTGTCGCCGGCCATGCGGCGATAGAGGAAGGTGGCGACGAAATCAGCCTTGTCGCGGTCGTTCTCCGTCCGCGAATGCTTCTGGATGTAGTAGCGCAGCAGCGCCTCGGCGGTCTCGTTGGACGTCTGGTCCTTGAGGGCGTCGCGCACCATCGGCGGCGTGATGGCCATGTCGAGCAGGTCGAGCCAGCGCTGCAGCACCTCGATGGACTTCTCCACGTGCTCGCGGTCGCCCGCGGCGGAGGCCGCCTCCTGCGGCAGCGGGATGGCGTGCGCCAGCGCCGTCTCGATCAGCCCGATGTAGAAGCCGTGGACCGCGACCAGATCCTCGAGCTGGCGATCGACCGGAGACACGCGCACCTCAGCCTTAGCGCTTGGCAGTTTCCCTGGGAGTGGGGAGAGCCGGAGTGTACTGTGGGCTTTCTCCCGCCGCAAGCAAAACCAACGTCGCGGCCTGGGGCAGAGGAAGACCGGAGGGAAAGCGACCGGAGACAAGCATCTCCGACTCCCCTGCGTCCTCTGCGACTCTTATTAGGCCGCGCGCTCTCGCTGCCGCAGCATCTCGAAGAATTCCTGCACCACGTCCTTGTCCCACAAGGCCTGCGCGGCCTCCTCGCGCATGATGCGCTCGCACTCCTCGTGCGGCTTGGCGGGCTTGTACGGCCGCGCGGTGCGCAGCGCGTCGTACACGTCGACCACTTGCAGCACGCGCGCCAGCAGCGGGATCTCGTGCCCGCGCAGCCGGTCGGGATACCCCGAGCCGTCCCAGTGCTCGTGGTGGTGCCGGATGATGGGCAGCACCAGCCGCAGCGCCTTCAGCGGCTTGCAGATGTTCTCCCCGATCTCCGGGTGCTTGCGCATCACCTCCCACTCCGCCGCCGTGAGGTGGTCGCCCTTCTTCAGGATGTGGTCGGGGATGGAGATCTTCCCCAGGTCATGCAGCACGCCGCCCCGCCGCAGCGCCGTGATCGAGTCTTCGTCGAGGCGCAGGTGCTTGCCGAGGTCCTGCGCGGAATGCGACAGCCGGTCGCAGTGGCCCTCGGTGTAGGGGTCGCGCGCCTCCACGCCGAGTGCGAGCGTGAACAGCACCGTCTCCACGCTCTCCAGTTCGTCGGTGAACTCCTTGAGCCTGAGCAGCGAGCGCACGCGCGCGAACAGCTCTTCCGGGAAGATGGGCTTGTTCAGGAACTCGTCGGCGCCCGCCTCGATGCCGCGGATGCGGTCTTCGCGGTCCGTCAGCCCGGTGATCATGACGATGGGGATGAGCCGCGTCGCGGGGTCGCTCTTCAGCTCGTGGCAGAGCTCGTAGCCGCTCTTCCCCGGCATCACGACGTCGAGCAGGATGAGGTCGGGATGCTGGCCGCGGATGGCGGCCTGGCCGGCCTCGGCGCTGGTCGCGGTCGTGACCTCGTAGCCCCGCGAGCCGAGCAGTTCGCGCGTGAGGAAGATGTTGTCGGGATTGTCGTCGACCACCAGGATGCGCGGCGCGCGACGACGCAACGAAAGCTCGGCCATCGCCTATTGGAACAGCGGGTACTCAGGATGGTTGCATCAGCCCTTCAACTCGCCGCCGGGCCCAGGTCGAACTCCGCCACCAGCGGGACATGGTCGCTGGCCACCAGCGCCAGCCGCGAGCGGTGGATCCGGAAATCCAGCAGGCGCAGCCCGCGCTCGTAGTAGATGTGGTCCAGGTGCAGCAGCGGCAGCACGCCGGGGAACGTCCGGCGGCGCGGCTGCCCGTTCTTCACGTCGACTTCGGCGAAGTGCTGCCGCAGCAGGCGCGTGGCCAGCCCGCGCGTCCACTCGTTGAAGTCCCCCAGCACGATGCGCGGCGCGCGCAGCTCCGGGTTGATGAGGATCTCGCGCCCGACCAGCACGTCGCCCTGGTAGCGGCGCTCGAAGAACCCGGTGCCCAGGTGCACGTTGAAGACGTGCAGCAGCCGGCCGCCGAGGTCCAGGTCCACCCGCATGCAGCCGCGCCGCTCCCGCCCGCTGCGCGTGATGTCGTAGTTGTGCATGTGCACGATGGGAAAGCGCGAGAGCACCACGTTGCCGTACGCCGCGCCCCGGTGCTTGCGGTTCTCCCCCAGCCGGTAGTGGTATTCGGGCTCGAGCGCCTGCGCCAGGTACGCAGCCTGATCTTCCGGCGGATCGCTGCGCGGGAAGCTCAGCACCTCCTGCAGCGCGATGACGTCGGCCTTCAGCTCGCGCAGCACGCGCGCGATGCGCTCCGGCCGCGTCCGCTGGTCGAGCCCCTTGCACTTGTGGACGTTGTAGGTGGCGACGCGCAGGCGCACGGCGGTTCGCTCGTCTTTCAGCACGGCCTCATTCGTGGCGCGAGATCAGCCAGCCGGCCCACTCGAAGCCCCGCTGCCAGAACGGCCGATGCTTCCACGATTCCAGCGTCACGCGCTCGCTCTGCGCCAGGTCGCGGGCAAAGTCCGCCGTCAGCCGCTCCGCCAGCTCCGCGCTGCGTGCCGTGACGCTCAGCTCGTCGTTGATGCCGAAGGAGCGGTTGTCGAAATTGGTGGACCCCACCACCACCCAGTCGTCGTCCACCAGCATGACCTTGGCGTGCAGCATGCTGGGCTGGTACTCGTAGATCTCCACGCCCGCCTCCAGCAGCTTGCCGTACAGCCCGCGGCTGGAAGAGCGCGTCATCATGTGGTCGCTCTTCTTCCCGGGCACCAGCACCTTCACGTCGAGATGCCGGTCGCGCTTGGCCGTGATCAGCACTTCCATGAGCGCCTTGTCGGGCAGGAAATACGGCGTGGTGATGTAGATGCGCCGCTGCGCCGACCCCAGTAGCGCCTGGTACAGCACGCGCGCGCGCGTCGCGTTGCTCTGCGACGGCGTGGAGTTCACCACCAGCACCGGCACCTTGCCTTCCCGCTCGACGCCCGGGAAGAAGCGCGCGGAGTTGAGCACGACGCCGCACGATTCCACCCAGTTCTCCACGAACGTGCCTTGCAGGCTGTTCACCGCGTCGCCGCGGAAGCGGAACATGGTGTCGCGCCAGCGCGGGTGGTCCTTCTCGCCTTCCAGCCAGTGGTCGGCGATGCCGGCGCCGCCCGCGAATGCCACTTCGCCGTCGATGACCAGCAGCTCCCGGTGCGTCCGGTTGTTGTACCGCAGCCACGTGTTCCACCGGATGGGGTGATAGAACTGCACCTCGCCGCCGGCGTCGAGCAGCTTCTGGAAGTAGCCCTTGGAGGTGGAGAACGAGCCCACGCCGTCGATCAGCACGTTGACTTTCACGCCGGCGCGCGCCCGCTCCGCCAGCGCGTCCACGAACTGCTGCGCGATCTTCCCTTTCTTGAAGATGTACGCCTCCAGGTTGACGGACTGCCGGGCGTTGCGGATGGCTTCCAGCTCCGCCGGGTAGTAGTTCTCCCCGTTGCTCAGGACTTCGACCGAGCTGTTGCGGTCGAAGTGCCCGTCGGCCAGGGCCTCCAGCATGCGCTCGAACTCCGGCGCGCCGATGGCGATGCCGCGGCCGTCGCTCAGCCGGTAGTTCGGGGCCGGCTGCAGCAGGAACACCAGCAGCCACGCGAGAAAGAGGACGATGGCGATGGCCGTGATCACGCGCGCCTTTCGGGCACTGATGTAATGCGCAAGCAGGTCCTGGTGCGAGAGCCGCTTGAACTTCTCGCTCGAGTCGATGCGCCGGACCTTGGGCTTGCGCGCCGTCGTTGCCATGCCCGTGTTTAAGATGCCCGCCCCGCAGTGCGTGCTGGCCCGACCGAGCTTCCGCCGCGGCGCGCGCGAAGGAGCACGCCAAAGCCGCCCGCATCATTTACCTTGTCCTTCGCATGTCCCGCGACTCCCTAGCGCAGTACTTCCAGGAGCTCGGCCGGCACGGCGGCGATCTCGCCTACGTGCACCGCCGCGGCTATCGCTGGGAGCGCTGGTCGTACCGGCAGGTCGCCGAGACGGCCCGCCGGTTCGCGCGCCTGCTGGAGACGCGCGGCGTCGGAAAGGGCGACCGCGTGCTGCTCTGGGGCGACAACTGCGCGGAGTGGGTGGCCGCGTTCGTCGGCTGCGTGCTGCGCGGCGCCGCCGTCGTTCCCATGGACCGCGTCGCGTCGCCCGGCTTCGCCCGCCGCGTCGCCGAACAGGTGGATGCGAAGCTCGTCGTCCGCTCGCGCGACTTGCCCTGGGTAGGCGCCGGTGACTCGCCCGCGCACCTCATCCTCGAGGAACTGGTCGAGGCGGTCGCCGCCGGATCCGCCGCGCCCTATCCATCGCCTCCGCTCACGCGCGCCGACACCCTCCAGATCGTCTTCACCTCCGGCACCACCGCCGAGCCCAAGGGCGTGGTCATCTCGCACGGCAACGTGCTCGCCAACCTCGAGCCGCTCGAGCGCGAGATCGCGAAGTACCGGAAGTGGGAGCGCATCTTCCATCCCATCCGCTTCCTCAACCTGCTCCCCCTCTCGCACGTCTTCGGACAGTTCCTCGGCGTCTTCCTGCCGCAGGTCCTCGGCGGCACCGTCTTCTTCCAGGACACGCTCAATCCCACCGAAGTGCTGCACACGGTCAAGCGCGAGCGCATCTCGGTCATCGTCGCCGTGCCGCGCATGCTGCAGTCGCTCAAGGACAAGCTCGAGCGCGACTTCGAGGCCGCGGGCGCGGCGGCCTGGTTCCGCCGCGCCTGGGTGCGCGCCGGCGACCAGAAGTTCCTGCGGCGCTGGTGGACCTTCCGCCGCGTCCACCGGCGCTTCGGCTGGAAGTTCTGGGCGTTCATCTCGGGCGGCGCCGCGCTCGACGCCGACACCGAAGAGTTCTGGCGGCGCCTCGGCTACGCCGTCGTGCAGGGCTACGGCCTCACCGAGACCACGTCCCTCATCAGCGTGGCGCACCCGTTCAAGCTCGCCAAGGGGGCGATCGGCAAGGTCCTGCCGGGCCGCGAGCTCAAGCTCGCCGAGGATGGCGAGATCCTCGTCCGCGGCGAAAACCTCGCCTCCGGCTACTGGCAGGGCAACCGGCTCGCTCCCGTCGCCGCCGACCAGGGCTGGTTCCGCACCGGTGACATGGGCGCGCTCGACGCCGACGGCAATCTCTTCTTCAAGGGCCGCAAGAAGAACGTCATCGTCACGCCCGCCGGCATGAACGTCTATCCCGAGGACCTGGAAGCGGCGCTCCGCCGCCAGCCCGAGGTGCGCGACTGCGTCGTCGTCGGCATGGAGCGCGCCGGCAACGCCGAGCCGTGCGCCGTCGTGTTGCTCAATCAGCAGGTAGGCGCTGGCGACACGCTCGCCGCCGAGGTCGTCAAGCGCGCCAACACCGAGCTCGCCGAGTACCAGCACATGCGCCTCTGGTATGCCTGGCCCGAGCCCGACTTCCCGCGCACCTCCACGCACAAGCCGCGCACCAACCTCATCGCCGAGCGCGCGCACGCGGCCCTCGGCGGCAAGGCCACGGCCGTCCCGCAGGGCGCGCTCGCCGAGCTCATCGCCCACATCACCGGCCGCCCGGTCGCCGCCCTTCCGCCCGCCGCTTCCCTCGACGCCGACCTGAACCTCACCTCGCTCGACCGCGTCGAGCTGATGTCCGCCCTCGAAGACCGCTACCAGCTCGACCTCAACGAGACGCAGTTCGCCGGCGCCACCACCGTCGCCCAGCTCGAGCAGATGCTGCGCGAGCAGCCCGCCCAGCGCTCCGAATACGAGTATCCCCGCTGGACGCAGCGCTGGCCCGTCACCTGGCTCCGGCCGCTCGTCTATTACCTGCTCACCTTCCCCGCGACCATCCTGATGAACAAGCCGAGGGTCATCGGGCGCGAGAACCTGCGCGCGCTGCGCGGGCCCGCGCTCGTCATCTCCAACCACGTCGCCTATCTCGACGTCGGCTTCGTGATGTACGCGCTCCCCGCTCGCATGCGGACCCGGCTCGCCACCGCGATGGAAGGCGAGCAGCTCTGGCTCATGCGCCATCCGCCTGGCTCGGTGCCCGCGTGGCGCCGCCCGCTGAAGAAGCTGAGCTACTACCTCACCATCGCCCTCTTCAACGTCTTCCCGCTGCCCAAGACCACCGGCTTCCGCGAGGCGTTCGCGTACGCCGGCGAGTCCGCCGACCGCGGCCACAGCGTGCTCGTCTTCCCCGAAGGCGTGCGCACCACCACCGGCGAGATGTCGCCCTTCCGCTCCGGCATCGGGCTGCTCGCCAACCGGCTCGGCCTGCCCATCGTGCCCATGCGCATCGACGACCTCTTCCCGCTCAAGGTCCGCAAGCAGCGCTTCGCCCGGCCCGGGACCATCAAGGTGCGCGTCGGCAAGCCGGTGCGCTTCCCGCCCGGCTCCGACCCCGAACACATCGCCCGCGAGCTTGAGCGGATCGTGAAGAACCTGTGAACCACGGAGACACGGAGCACACGGAGAAAATCAGATATATTTTTCGTATTCCTCCGTGTTCTCCGTGCCTCCATGGTGAATTGAGTCCATGAAGAAAGTCGTCGAACGCGAGCGCAACAAGCACTACTACCGCGTGCTGCACGTCCCCATCTGGATCTGGGTGTTCTGGATCCTGCCTGGGAACCTGACCGGCGACCTCTACGCGCACGGCCCCGACTGGCGCCACTGGACCTGGCTGGCCGTCGTCGCCGCCGTCTGTGCCTGGCGCGGCTTCGCCGGCCGCCTGCCCGGCTGCGAGACCCGCCCCTACATCACGCACTGGGGCGTGGACCAGCCGAACCTCTGGTATCGCGTCGTCTGCTACACCGCCGCCTGGATCGCGCTGCTCGTCCCCTACACGCTCAACCTGCTCGGCCTGGTCATCGCCAACGTCACCGGCAAGTGGCTGCTCAAGGATTTCTACAACTGGCTCTACTGGGTGCTGGCGCTGGGCGTGGTGTTGGCGACCGCGGCCGGCGTCACGCCGCGCGCCAGGCGCTCGACGCTGCACGAAGGCTCCGAGCGCGCCTGGTTCTACGTCGCCATCTGGACCGTCGTCCCGACCCAGGTCATCGCCTGGGCGATGTGGCGGCTGGGCTCCCGCATGGGCATGGCCGGCGCCCCGCTCGACCGCCTCCGCCTCGCGACCTTCCTCGTCAGCACCGCCGTCTTCTTCGGACTCGGCTGGCTGGCCAAGCTCCCCCGCACCGACCGCTACTACGTCGTCGGCGCCGAAGCCAAGGGCGGCTTCTGATCTGTCGCGCCTTCGTTTCCGCCGTCACGAACGCCCGGGTGGAAGAGCGGGCCTTTAGCCCCGGCCCGCGGCTGAAGCCGCTTCCTTCAGGATCTGACGCGGCGCTGAAGCGCCGCTCTTCCGCCCTGGGCTAAGGCGCTGATTCCATTCACTGCCATCCCCGGATGAGGCCCGGATTACCTCCAGATGACGCGCCGGCGATTGCCCTCCGCTGGCCGGCGGCGCCATATTGCCGTCATGGCAAACGCATCCCTTTCCCTCACCGGCTTTCGCGACGCCATCCGGCTGAACCACAGCCTGACCGCGGCGCACGAGAAGCGCGCGCTCATCTGGATGGCCGCGCGCACTCCGCGCTGGACCTCCAGCGACCACCTCTCCGCGCTCGGAGTCGCCGCGATGGCCGCCGCCGGGGCGGCCTACTGGATGTCGCGCGTCAGCCGCTGGTGGCTGCTCGCCGTGGTCGCCTGCCTCGCCCTGAACTGGCTGGGCGACTCGCTCGACGGCACCCTCGCCCGCTTCCGCAACCGGCAGCGCCCGCGCTACGGCTTCTATCTCGACCACGTCCTCGACGCGCTTGGCGTGGCCCTTCTTCTCGCCGGCCTCGCGCTCTCCGGCTACGTCGCGCCGCTGGTCGCGCTCGGCTTGCTCGCCGCCTACCTGATGCTGATGGTCGAGGCCGTGCTCGCCACCTACGTGCTGGGCGAGTTCCGCATGTCGTTCGCGTGGTTCGGCCCGACCGAGTTGCGCATCGTGCTCGCGCTCGGGACGCTCGCGCTCTGGCGCAACCCGATGCCGCTGCTGTTCGGCGTGCGCTGGCGGCTCTTCGACCTCGCCGGCGCCATCGCCATCGCCGGCATGCTGGCCGT
>DATIBR010000164.1 GCA_035457425.1 Terriglobales bacterium | reverse complement strand
AGGAAGCGGCGTGAGAGAACCGTTCACCACAAAGGTCACGAAGGTTCACGAAGGAATGCGAAAGAAAAGGAGCCTTCGTGGCACTTCGTGTCCGAAGCCTGCCCTGAGCGCAGTCGAAGGGTGGTTCAAGGTTTGGGTCTTGGCCGGCGTGGCATTCGTGGCGGGCTGCGAGCAGAAGGTCACCACGCTGGAAGGTCCGGTGGCGGTGAAGGCGGAGTCGGCGCAGGTAGCGCCGACAGTGCAGTACGCCGATGTGACGGCGCCGAAGATCGCCGGGCAGCGCGCGCTCGCGCACGTGAAGGCGCTCACGGAGATGGGTCCGCGGCCGGTCGGCAGCGCGGCGCACAAGAAGATGGAGCAGTACCTCGTGGGGAAGCTGGCGGGCGCGCAGCTGGAGGACGACCGCTTCGAGCAGCAGACGCCGCTGGGGAAGTTCGCGATGCGGAACATCATCGCGAAGTATCCCGGGACGAAGGACGGCGTGGTCGTGCTGGCCTCGCACTATGACACCAAGAAGCTGCCGAACTTCGTCGGCGCGAACGACGGCGGGTCGTCGACGGCCGTGCTGCTGGCGATCGGCGAGCAGTTGCGCGCGCACATGAAAGACGGCAAGCGCGAGGGCTTCTCGGTGTGGCTGGTGTTCTTCGACGGCGAAGAGGCGCTCGACGCCGACATCAATGCCAGCGACGGGCTCTACGGCTCGAAGCACCTGGCCCAGAAGTGGAAGCAGGACGGCACGCTGAACAGGACCAAGGCATTCATCCTCGCCGACATGGTCGGAGACCAGGACCTCGCGGTGCTGCGCGATGCGAACTCCACGCCATGGCTGCTCGACCTGATCGACGCCGCCGCCGAGAAGCTCGGCCACCAGTCGCACTTCTTCCAGTACTCCAGCGGGATGATCGACGACCACATCGCGTTCAAGGACGCGGGCGTACCGATCGCCGACCTGATCGACTTCGACTACGGCTTCCAGAACGCGTTCTGGCACACGCCCGAGGACACGGCCGATAAGCTCAGCCCGCGCTCGCTGGAGATCGTCGGCAACGTTATGTTGCAGGCGGTATGGATGCTGGACGCGCACAAGAGCTGGATCGTCTTGGAGACCCGAACGACGATGCGCTGAGGAAGTGATTGCCAATTGCCGATTAGCGATTGCCGATCAGGCGAACCAGCGGCAATTGGAAATTGGCAATCTCAGGCGGCTTTCTCGCCCTCGGTCTTCCTGGTGCGCCGCTTGTCTTCCGGAGGCTTGACGAAGATCTCGCCGGCGCGGACCTCGTGCTCGTAGGTGTCGATCTTCTCTTTTGCCGGGCCAGCGACGACGCGGCCCGAGTGTACATCGAACTGCGAGCCGTGCCACGGGCACTGTACGGTGCAGCCGATGAGCGTGCCGTCGGAGAGCGGCCCGCCCTTGTGCGTGCAGTGGTCGCTGAAAGTCGCGACGCCGTGTCCGCACTTGCCGACGACGACGCGCTCGCCCGCGATGTGCCCGAGCATCATCTGGCCTTCCCCGACTTCCTTCTGGTTGGCGATGGGGCGCGCGAAGGAGTCGATGGTGCGCTCCTTCCACTGGCCGGCGTTGGCGTAGCGATGGTCGATGCCGATCTGGTTGCGATAGACGAGCGTGGCGCCCAGCCAGCCGGAGGCGAGGACGCCGACGACGCCGGCGAGCGAGAGCAGGACGGAGAGCCCGTCGACCAGTTCGGCGGCCGAGCCGCGCCGCCACGCGATGAAAGCGAAGAGCGCGAGCGCCACCACGTTCATGCCACCGTGCAGCAGACCGCGCTTCTGCGCGCTGGAGTCCGGCGGGACGACGGTGAACAGGTCGATGACCCCGGGAACGGCGGCGAGCGCCGCGCCCACGCATCCGCCGACCAGGCAGTAGAAGCCGGCGGCGACCAGCGACTGGTCGTGCCACCAGAGGCCGAGCGCGTCGAAGAAGAAGCTCGTGATCCAGAGCCCGAGCGGGAAGAAGACGAGCATCGGGTGGAGCGGGTGTGAGCTGATACGCATGGTCGAGCGCATAGGGCCTCCGTGGGCTTCGTCCAAAAGCGGAACTCTGCCTTCCTTAATGGATAGGGAAACGGCCGCGGGAGGATGGCCGGGGGCCGCCGGGCGGCGGTACACTGGGCGTATCTTCCCCAGCGGGAGGTCTCCCATGAAGTTCCAGAGATTCGAAGTCCCCGGCCTGGCGCACTATTCCTACATCCTCGGCGCGGCGGGACAAGCGGTGGTGGTCGACCCGAAGCGCGACGTCGATACCTACCTCGAATACGCGGCGGCGAACGACCTGAAGATCGCGTACATCCTGGAGACGCACATCCATGCGGACTACTGCGCGGGGGCGAAAGAGCTGGCCGAGCGCACCGGCGCGGAGCTGTGGCTGAGCGCGTACGACAAGGGCGAGGACTTCGTGTACGCCTTCCCGCACCACGAGTTCAAGGACGGCGAGGCGCTCGAGGTCGGCGAGATGCGGATCGTCGCGCTGCACACGCCCGGGCACACGCCGGAGCATCTGTCGTTCCTGGTGTACGACACCAAGCGCTCGGGCTCGACGCCGATGCTGATGCTGAGCGGCGACTTCGTGTTCGTGGGGTCGCTGGGGCGTCCGGACCTGCTGGGCGAAGCGGCGAAGCAGAAGCTGGCGGAGCAGCTCTACGAGTCGGTGAACGCGAAGATCGCGTCGCTGCCGGACGGGCTGGAGGTGCATCCGGCGCACGGCGCGGGCTCGATGTGCGGGGCGGGGATGGGCGACCGTCCGCAGACGACGCTGGGCTACGAGCGGCTGTCGAACATGTTCTTCGCCGACCGCGACAAGCCGACGTTCGTGGAGCATATCCTGTCGACCGTGCCGCCCTTCCCGGACTACTACCGGCGGATGAAGAAGGTGAACTCCGAGGGGCCGAAGACGGTGGGCTGGGAGGCGCCGAAAGCGATCGCGGTGGAGGAGTTCCGCAAGCTGGCGCTGGACGGCGCGCACGTCGTGATCGACCTGCGGCGGCCGGAGGCATTCGGCGGAGCGCACGTGCCCAACGCGTTCAACATCGGGCAGGCGGCGATCTTCGCGAACTGGGCGGCGTGGGTGGTGCCGTACGACAAGCCCATCCTGCTGGTGGGCGACGCGTCGACGAACTACGACGAGGCGCGGCGCGCGCTCATCCGCGTGGGGCTGGATGACGTCCGCGGGTACCTGAAGGGCGGGATGCCGTCGTGGGTGGAGGCGGGCTACAACCTGTCGCACGTGCCGCAGATCTCGGTGATGCAGTTGAGCGACCTGCCGCGGGCCGATGCGTTCGTGGTGGACGTGCGCGGCGACGCGGAGTGGAACGCCGGGCACATCGAGGGGGCCACGCACATCATGGGCGGCGACCTGGCGAAGCGGGTGAATGAGTTGCCGCGCGAGCGGACCATCTACGCGGTGTGCGGCGCGGGTTATCGCTCCAGCATCGCGACCAGCGTGCTGCGGCGCGCCGGCTTCCGCCACGTGGTCAACGTGGACGGCGGCATGGCGGCGTGGAACCGGCAGAAGCTGCCGACGGTCAAGGAAGAGAAGGTGGTGGCGGCGCGCTGAAGCGGGGGATCCAGTCGGGTGATCGGGTGATCGGATAATCTGAAGCCGCAGGCGATCACGTCACCGCCGGCCCCGCCCTTTTCCGGCTGTTAGAATCATCCGCTCATGCACGTGCCCGCCAACTGGCCGTTCTGGCTCGGCTTCAACCTGTTTGTCCTGCTGATGCTGGCGCTCGACCTGGGCGTCTTTCACCGCAAGGAACACGTCGTCAAATTCAAGGAAGCGCTGATCTGGACGGCGGTGTGGATCTCGCTGGCCGGGATCTTTGCGGTGCTACTGCTGTTCTTCGGGCACACGATGGCGGCGGATCCGCGACCCAACCACGTGCTCTCGCTGGAGTTCGTGACCGGCTACCTGATCGAGGAGTCGCTCTCGGTCGACAACCTGTTCGTGTTCCTGCTGGTGTTCCGGTACTTCAAGGTGCCGAAGGCGGACCAGCACACGGTGCTGTTCTGGGGGATCATCGGGGCGCTGGTGATGCGGGCCATCTTCATCTTCGCGGGCATCGGGTTGATCAACCGCTTCCACTGGCTGATCTACGTGTTCGGCGGGTTCCTGGTCTACACCGGGCTGAAGCTGTTCAAGCAGGAGCACGCGGAAGTGCATCCGGAGCGGAACCCGCTCATCAAGGCGTTCAAGAAGCTGATGCCGACGACGCACGAGTACCACGGCAAGCACTTCTTCGTGCGGCAGCACGGCGCGCTGCACGCCACGCCGCTGGCGGTGGTGCTGCTGGTGATCGAGACCACGGACGTGGTGTTCGCGGTGGACTCCATCCCGGCGGTGCTGGCGATCACGCGCGACCCGTTCATCGTGTACACATCGAACGTGTTCGCCATCCTGGGGCTGAGGTCGCTTTACTTCGCGCTCGCCGGGCTGATGGAGCTGTTCCACTTCCTGCACTACGGGCTGGCGGTGATATTGACCTTCATCGGGCTGAAGATGATCGCGTCGAACTGGATCGACATCCCGATCTGGGTGGCGCTGGGGTTCGTGGTGGTGGTGTTGGCGGCGAGCGTGATCGCGTCCATCCTGGTGCCGCACAAGAAGGGGGAACTGGAGAGGGAGTTCGAGTGAGGCGATCTACGATTTGAGATCTTCGATCCAAGACCGCTCACGGCAGGAACATGGCGCGATAGGTCTGATTCGGGTGAGCGCCGGGGACGCCGGCGCTACGG
Source organism: Terriglobales bacterium (assembly GCA_035457425.1). Classification (NCBI taxonomy): domain Bacteria; kingdom Pseudomonadati; phylum Acidobacteriota; class Terriglobia; order Terriglobales; species Terriglobales bacterium. The sequence continues at coordinate 9,195 of DATIBR010000164.1, read as the reverse complement.
TGTGAGCACGGTGTGCTTGCGGAAGTGGGCGTCGTCGTGCGCGGGGTAGTCGGTGCGATAGTGCGCGCCGCGGGATTCGAGGCGCGCAAGCGCGGAGCGCGCGATGACCGAAGCGCACACCTGCAGGTTGTGAGCCTCGCAGGCGCGGCGGCCCGCCGGCGCCGGCAGGCGTTTCTTCATCGCTTCCAATCTCGACACAGCATCCTTCAGGCCGGCGCCGTCGCGGACGATGCCGATCTTGTTCCAAGCGAGGTCGCGGAGCTCGGCGATGAGCGGCTCCGGATCCAGCGGTAGAGACGGGCTGCTGCCTGTCTCAGAGACGCCCAGAAGGGCGCCTCTACTCTTGATGTTCGCAGCGCGAGCGGCCTCCCGCATGGTCGCGCCGGCGCGCGCGCCGTAGACCAGGCCTTCGAGCAGGGAATTGCTGGCGAGGCGGTTCGCGCCGTGGACGCCGGTGCAGGCGACCTCACCGGCGGCGTAGAGGCCAGGGAGCGTCGTCCTGCCGTCCAGATCGGTCTGGACGCCGCCCATGGCGTAATGCGCGGCGGGACGGACCGGAATGAGGTCGGCGGTGATGTCGATGTTGTGCTGTATGCAGGTGGACAAGATCCGCGGGAAGCGCTTGCGGATGTGGTCGGCGTCGAGATGCGTGAGGTCGAGGTAGACGACGGCCGCGGGGGAGCGGACGAGCTCCAGTTCGTGGGCGATGGCGCGGGCGACGACGTCGCGTGGGGCGAGCTCGGCCATCTCGTGATACTTCGGCATGAAGCGGTGCAGCTCCAGGTTGCGCAGGTAGGCGCCCTCGCCGCGCAGCGCCTCCGAGAGCAGGAAGCGCGGCGCGCCCTTCACGTACAGCGCGGTGGGGTGGAACTGGACGAACTCCATGTCCATGAGGGCGGCGCCGGCGCGCCAGGCCATGGCGACGCCGTCGCCGGTCGCGACGCTGGGGTTGGTGGTCTCGCGATAGACCTGGCCGAGGCCGCCGGTGGCGAGCAGGACGGCGGAGGCGCGGACGTCGGTGGCCAAGCCCTGGTCGCGGATGAGGCGCACGCCGGCGACACGGCCGTCTTCCACGCAAAGCTCCGACGAGAATCCGAACTCGACGAAGGAGACGCTCTTGAGCGTCTTCGCTTTGGCGAAGAGGGCGCGACCGATCTCGCGGCCGGTGGAGTCGCCGTGGGCGTGCAGGATGCGGGAACGCGAGTGCGCGCCCTCGCGGGTGAAGGTGAGCCGGGTGCCGTCGCGGTCGAACTGCGTGCCCCAGTCGAGCAGTTCCTGGATGCGCGCGGGGCCTTCCTCGACCAGGATGCGGGCGGCCTCTTCGTTGACCAGGCCGTCGCCGCCGGCGACGGTGTCCTGGAGGTGGAGCGAGATCTCGTCTTCGTCGGAGAGCGCGGCGGCAATGCCGCCCTGGGCGTACTGGGTGGCGGACTCGGTGAGCTCTTTCTTGGCGAGGACGAGGACGCGGCCGGCGGCGGCAAGCTCGATGGCGGCGCGCAGGCCGGCGACCCCGGCGCCGATGACGACGAAATCCGTCTCCGCGGGCAACTGCTTCATGCTGCAGCGATGCTAACACTCAGCAGGCAAAAGGCTGGGCCGCGGCGCGCTCAGATATCATGGAGTGGAACCCCGCATGAAACGCGTCACCATCCCGCTGCCCGGACGTCCATACGAGGCGCTCATCGAGAACGGCCTGCTGAAGTCCGCGGGCGAACACGTCGCGCGCGTGGCGCCGGCGGGCGCGCGGCTGTTCGTGGTGACGAACCCGGTGGTGCGCGGGAAGTGGGGCGGCGCGCTCGGTGATTCGCTGAAGCAGGCAGGCCTGCAGGCCGACGTGCTCGAGATCCCCGACGGCGAGCGCGTGAAGACCATGGCCACGATCGAGAACCTCTCGACGCGGTTGGTGAAGGCGGGCGCGGACCGCGGGTCGGCACTGATCGCGTTCGGCGGCGGCGTGGTCGGCGACCTGACGGGCTTTTTGGCGTCGGTGTACATGCGCGGCATCCCGGTGATCCAGGTGCCGACGACGCTGCTGGCGCAGGTGGACGCGGCCATCGGCGGCAAGACCGGCGTGAACCTGGCGGCCGGGAAGAATCTGCTGGGGACGTTCCATCACCCGGTGGCCGTGGTGATCGACCCGGCGGTGCTGGCGACGCTGCCGGACCGCGAGTTCCGCGCGGGGCTGTTCGAGGCGCTGAAGTGCGGCGTGATCTCGAATCGCGAGGTCTTCGAGTACATGGAGACGAACCGCGAGAAGCTGCTGCAGCGCGATCCCGAGGCGCTGGAGTGGCTGATCGGGGAAGCGATCGCGGTGAAGGCGCAGGTGGTGGGGCAGGATGAGCGCGAAGCGGGGCTGCGGCGCGTCCTGAACTTCGGACACACCATCGGGCACGCGCTCGAAGCGGAGACGAAGTACAAGCAGTTTCTGCACGGCGAGGCGGTGGCGTGGGGCATGGTGGCGGCGACGATGCTCTCGGTGGCGATGCAGAAGACGCCGCCGGAGACGGCGCAGCGCATCATCGCGGCGGTGCTGGCATACTCGCCGCTGCCGAAGGTGAACATCCGGCCGAAGAGCCTGGTGAGACGGCTGGCGATGGACAAGAAGTCGCGCAACGGCGTGCCGCATTTCGTGCTACCGGTGGAGATCGGAAGAGTGGAGGTCTCGAACGAGGTGCCGCCGGACATGGTGATCCATGCGCTCGACGAGGTGCGGTATCTCTCGAAGTGGAATGCCGGCGACTGAGCGAAAAGCCGTGAGCGGGACGCGGCCGGCGGGGACGAGCGACGAGCGCTCGGCGGCGGCGGCGGTGCGCGAGATGTTCGGGCGCGTGGCGCCGCGCTACGACCTGCTGAACCGGGTGCTGTCGATGCGCATCGACACGCTGTGGTGGCGGCGGACGGCGCGGGCGTTCGCCGACGCGCTGCGCCGGCCGGGCGCGCGCGTCCTCGACCTGTGCTGCGGCACCGGCGACATGGCGCTGGCGCTGCAGCGCGAGGCGCTCCGGCAGAAAGGCTCGCCCCACATCGTGGGAGTGGATTTCGCGCACCCCATGCTGGTGCGCGCGCGGGAGAAGTTCCGTGGGACGGGGATCACCGCGTTCGAGGCGGACGCGCTCGCGTTGCCGCTGGAGGATGCGAGCTTCGACCTCGTCACTTCGGCATTCGGATTCCGCAACCTTGCGAACTACGACAAGGGGCTGGCGGAGATTTATCGCGTGCTGGCGCCGGGCGGGGAAGTGGGCATCCTCGACTTCGGCACGCCGACGGGATTGCTGGCGCCCATCTACCAGGCCTACTTCTGGCACCTGCTGCCGGCGATCGGGAACACCATCTCGGGTGTGAAGGGCGCGTACTCGTACCTGCCGGCGTCGGTCGCGCGGTTCCCCGATCCGGAAGAGATGCTGGCGCGGATGCGCGCGGCGGGGTTCCGCGAGGTCTCGTGGACGCCGTACATGAAGGGGATCGCGGGACTGTATCGGGGGAAGAAGTAGTGTCGCGCGGCGAGTCGCCGGCGCCTACCTAGGAAGAGGTTGTGGCCGCATTCGCGGACGCCGCTTGGAATGTCTCGCGTAGGGCCTCTTCGACGGTGAAGCGGATGACGCGCTGGTAGTCCGCGCCGAGCAGCCGCTCGAGACGCGAGCAATCCATCAGGTAAGTCCCCAGCATGTAGGGCAGCGCTTCGGGCGGGATGCCGGAGACGCCCAGCTTCCAGAGCAGCGCGAGCAGCGCGCGCATGGTGGCGCGGCCGGGGACGCGCAGGATCTTCTGGCGCGCGATCTCGGCGGCGCGGGCGAGAGTGATGGGCGCGCCGCGGCCGGCGACGTTGAGGATGAGCAGGTCGCGGTCCGGATCGCCGCGGCGCAGCAGCCAGGCGATGAGGCGCGCGACGTCGTCGACGTGCAGGAACTGGAAGCGCGTGTCGGGATACTGCTTGCCGAAGGGGATGAGCATCGGAAGGCGGCGGCCCTTCGCGCGCATGCGCGCGGCGCGCGCGCCGCGACCGCTGGGCGTGCCGCGCAGCGAGCCGACCAGATAGTTCTGCATGGTCGCGCCGACGAAGATGTGCGGGCGCAGGATGACGGTGCCGCAGGCGCCGAGCTGCGACGCGCGCTGCTGCACGACCAGATCGGATTCGCGCTTGTGGACCGCGTAGGGCAGGGAATGCGCGCCGAGCGGGTAGGTCTCGTCGACGGCGTGCGGCAGCTCCGGGCCGTAGGCCGACACGCTCGACGGGAAGATGAACTTGGTGACGCCGCCGCCAAGCCGGTTGACCTCGGTGATGGCTTCCATCACACGCGCGGTGCCGGCGACGTTGATCTGCCACATGCGCGGAACGTCGAGCACGCCGGTGCGGACCGGGTCGATGACGAAGGCGAGGTGCACGACGGCGGAGCAGCGCGTGTGGCGGAGCAGCTCGACGAGTTGCGCGCAGGAAGCTTCCTCGCCGAGGTCGATGGCGCGGAAGGCGTGGAGGGCGGCGCCCGCGGGCTCGCGCATGTCTACGCCGACGACTTCGAAGTCGCGCAGTTCGGGCAGGAGCCGCAGGCCAAGATTGCCGGCGACGCCGGTGACCAGGACGCGCGGCTTGGCAGAGTCGTCCACTACTTTTTCTTAGAGCGTCGCCGCAACGCGGTCAGCTCGCGCTGCGCGCTCGTTTCGGCTGCGTCGCCCCTCGGCCTGCGTTCGCGCGACCCAGCGCTCACTCCGGCCTCACCCGGGGCGGTTCGGCGGGCGGCTCGGCCTGCGGCTTCTCGGGTTCGGCGGGCGGCGCAGCCTGCTGCTTGGGCGGCTCCGAGGCGGCGGGCTGCTTGGGCGGCTCGGCCTGCGGCGGCTCCGCGCTCTGCGGCTCGGTCTTGGGCTGGGCGTTCGGCGCCTCCGCCGGCGGTTGCGGTGGCGTGAAGTAGAGCGGGTTCAGCTGGGGCCGGCCGGAGGTAAAGACGCGCCGGACCGCCGCTTCTTCCTTCTCGGCGATCATCTGCTCCTTGATCTCAGCGCGCGCCTCGGCGAGCGGGACCTCGCGGCGCTTCTCGACCTTGTAGAAGAGGAAGGCGTTGGGCTCCTCGATGAGGGGCGTGACCTCGCCCGCCTTGGTGGCGAAGATCTTCTCGTCGTGTGCGGGCGGGAGCTGGCCGCGATGCAGCGGGACGGCGTTGGTGTCGGCTTCAACGTCGAGCTTGGCGGTCGCAAAGGATTCTTTCTGCAGCTTTTCAAGGTCCTCTCCGGCGCGCGCGCGGGCGAGCAGCTTCTCGGCGTAGGCCTTGCTCATGGCGACCTGCTGCTCGTAGGGAAGCTCGGGCGCGGCGGGCTGCGCGGTCTTGGCGGCCGACGGGCTGTTGGGCGCGGCTCCGCTCTTCTCCGGCGCCGCCGGCTTCTCGACCTCGCCTTTCTGCGGAGGCTTGGGGATGACGACGCGGCGCACGGTGGCTTCGTCGAATTGCTGCTTGTTCTCGTCGTAGAACTTCTGGATCTCGGCGTCAGAGACGTTGCCGAACTGCTTCTGGAAGTGCTTGTGGAGGGCGTCGCCCAAGGCGGCGACGCGGCCCATCCAGATGGCCTGGGCGACGGCGGGATCCTGGTCGAGCTTGAGCTTGCGCGACTCGTTGTCGATGAGGAGGGCGCGCGCATAGTACTCGGCGAGCTGCGCCTTGTCGGCGGCGGCGGCGCGGGCGCCCATGCCGGCGACCATGCGCTCGAACTGCGCCTTCGTCACGGCGCGCACGCACTGGGCCGGAGGCGAATTGGGCACAGGCTTGGCCGCGGCGGTCGAGGCGCCGAGCGCGCACAGGCCGCTGATGTACATCACGGGCGTCTCGGGTCCGATGGCCGCGGCGCCGGCTTTCGCGGACGCGCCGGGCCTGGCCGCGGGGGCGGCCGGAGCGGTCTTCGGCTTCTTTGCCGTGGGCGCTGGGGCGGTCTGGGCGGAGGCGATGGCGGTCAGGACAAGGACGGCGGCGAAGCGGCGTAGCATGCGGTTCTCCTGGGCAAAGCGCGGTCGAGCGGCAAGCCCAGCATCGTAGCATGCCGGGCACGTGCGAAGCGGAGCGCGCGCCGCCCGCGGGCGGGGCATTTAAGATGGCGTGAGCATGGCCGCTCCCCACACCGACGTCGCGCAGACGATGGCCCCGGAAGCGATGCGCGCGGAGAAGCGCGCGGTCGCGCAGAACTCGGTGTTCGCGGCGCTGGCCATCACCGTGCTGAAGATCTTCGTGGGAGTGACGACGGGGTCGCTGGGCATCCTGTCGGAAGCGGCGCACTCGCTGCTCGACTTGGTCGCCGCCATCATCACGCTGTTCTCGGTGCGGGTCTCTGACAAGCCGGCTGACGCCGACCACCAGTACGGCCACGGCAAGGTCGAGAACTTCTCTGCGTTCATCGAGACCGGGCTGCTGCTGCTCACCTGTTTCTGGATCCTGTGGGAGGCGGGGAAGCGGCTGTTCTTCCACCACGTGGAGATCGAGCCGACGGTCTGGGCGTTTGTGGTGATGTTCCTCTCCATCGTGGTGGACGCGTGGCGGTCGCGTGCGCTGAAGAAGATCGCGGTGAAATACGACAGCCAGGCACTGGAGGCGGACGCGCTGCATTTCTCGACCGACGTGTGGTCGAGCTCGGTGGTGATCCTGGGACTGGCGACGGTGCTGGCGGGGCGCACCTACGGCCTGCCGTGGCTGCAGGCCGCCGACCCGATCGCGGCGCTGTTCGTCGCGATGTTCACGCTGTACGTGAGCTCGCGGCTGGGGCGGCAGACCATCGACGCGCTGCTCGACGCGGCGCCGCCGGGGATCCGCAACGCCATCGTGGAAGAGGTGGAGCGCGTGCCGGGCGTGCTCGAGGTGGACCGCGCGCGCATCCGGCGGGCGGGGAATCGCTACTTCGCCGACCTGACGGTGGGGCTGAGCCGGAACGTCACGTTCCAGCGGGCGGAGCAGGTGGTGCTGGAAGTGACGGCGGCGGTGCACCGCGTGCTGCCGGACGCGGACGTGGTGGTGCACTCGGCGCCGCGCGCGGCGGCGAGCGAGAACATCTTCGACCGCGTGCGCGGCGTGGCGACGCGCTTCAACTACAACGTGCACGACGTCAGCGTCCAGGACCTGAAGGGCCGGCTGCACGTGGAGCAGCACCTCGAGCTCGACGAGCGGCTCACGCTGAAGGCCGCGCACGACGCCGTGACGGAACTGGAGAGCGAGATCCGCAAAGAAGTGCCGGAGATCGCGACCATCCTGACGCACATCGAGAGCGAGCCGGCGACGATCGAGGAAGGCGACGCGGCGGTGCGCGACGCCGACCTGGTGAGGCGGCTGAAGCACATCGCGAAGGAGTTTCCCGAGGTCCTCGACATGCACGAGGTCGAGCTGAAGCAGGTGCGAGGCCGGCTGTACGTCTCATGCCACTGCACGATGGCCGACGACCTGCCGTTGACGCGCGTGCACGACATCTCGACGGAGCTGGAAATACGGTTCAAGCAGGAAGCGCCGGAGCTGTTCAAGGTGCTCATCCACACGGAGCCGCAGACGGATAACCGGCGCTGACCACGACCTACGGCATGGTCATTTGCGACTTACGACGTGGTCATTTGCGACTTGTCCCCCCGAGAGGAGCCCATCATGACGCGGACGGAAGAGTTCAAGAACCGGACCAAGCAGTTCGCGCTCAGGGTCATCAAGCTATTCCGCGCGTTGCCGCGAACCGAGGAAGCGCGTGTCATCGGACGCCAGTTGTTGCGCAGCGGGACTTCGGTCGGTGCGAACTATCGAGCGGCATGCCGAGGCCGCTCACGAGCTGAGTTCATCGCAAAGCTCGGGATCGTGGTCGAGGAGCTGGACGAGAGCGTGTACTGGCTCGAACTGCTCGTGGAGTCCGGCATTGTTCGTGCCGAGCGACTAGCCTTGCTCACGAACGAAACCAACGAGTTGCTCGCAATCTTCGCGGCGGCGCAGCTGACCGCGCGAGTGGGAAAATCGTAAATGACCAAGCCGAAAGTCGTAAATGCGCTCGCCGTTCGCGTCGGGGTAGAGCTGTTCACCGTCAAGGCATCCGGCCACTCCATCGCGGTCGACTCGAACCGCGAGCGCAACACCGCGCCGAGCCCGATGGAGCTGGTGCTGATGGGGCTGTGCGCGTGCACGGCGACGGACATCGACATCATCCTGCGCAAGAAGCGGGAGCCGTTCACGTCGCTGGAGGTGCGCGCGGAAGCGGAGCGCGCGACCGATCCGCCGCAGGTCTACACGCGGATCAAGCTGATCTTCACCGTCGGCGGCAAGGTCACGAAGAAGGCGATGGAAGATGCGGTGCGGTTGTCGGAGGAGAAGTACTGTTCGGTCTCGGCGATGCTGCAGAAGACGGCGAAGATCACGACGGAGGTCCGCTACGCGGAGTAGCAGCACGCGATTTTGATGCAGCCCGGCCGGGGCGTTTGCTAGTCTCATAACGCATGACGACGAAGAAACGAGTGCTGTTGTTCTCGCAGCCCGGTTGACCGCCGTGCCACACGGCACAGGCCTACCTTTCGGAGAAAGGTATCGAGTACACGCTGAAGGATGTGAGCCGCGACCAGGCGGCCGTCTTTGAGCTGGTGCGGACGTACAACAGCCGTGCCACGCCCACGATCGTGGTGGGCGACGAGGTCGTGATCGGTTTCGATAGGGAGAGACTTGACCAGCTCCTCACCGATTAGCACCCCGAGTAAGACCAACACCCTCAGCGGCTACCTGTTCATCGCCGCGGCCACGTTCTTCTGGGGACTCTCCGCCACGCTCGGCAAGCTGGCCTTCACCGGCAACCTGGTCACGGGCCCGACGCCGCTGGGCCCGGTGATCCTGGCGCAGATGCGGACGACCATCTCCGTGCTGCTGTTGTTCCCGATCCTGCGCGCGCTGGGGAAGCGAGCGCCCGCGACGATGGGGCGGCGCGACATCGGCTGGGCGATCGCGGTGGGCGTGATCGGCATCGCCGGCTCGAACTACTTCTATTACCTCGCCATCGAAAAGACGACGGTGGCGACGGCGATCATCCTGCAATACACCGCGCCCATCCTGGTGCTGCTGTACATGGTGGCGCGCGGGCTGCAGCGCGCGACGTGGCCGCGGGTCGGCGGCGTGGTGATGGCGGTCGCCGGCGCGGCGCTGGCCATCGGAGTGTTCCAGGGAGCGGCGGCGAAGCTCGACCCGCTGGGCGTGGCGGCGGCGCTGCTCGCGG
>DATIBR010000163.1 GCA_035457425.1 Terriglobales bacterium | reverse complement strand
GAGCTGGAGCTTTCCGTTCGCAGCTACAACTGCCTCAAGAACGCGAATATCCAGACCATCGGCGAGCTGGTCCAGAAGACCGAGGCCGAGATGCTCAAGACCAAGAACTTCGGCCGCAAGTCGCTCAACGAGATCAAGGAGATCCTTGCCTCGATGGGCCTCTCGCTCGGCATGAAGATCGACGAGCAGGGCAACGCCGTGCCGGTCAGCGCCACCGCCGGCGCCGCTCGCATGGAAGGATAACGATTCGTTTGGAGGCGGGCGGTTTCGCCCGCCTCCAGCTTCAAATTTTGGCTAGGCGCCGGCGGCTCGCCCGCGCAACAGGATTGAGAGAACTTTATGCGTCATCGTGTAGGAACCTGGAAACTCGGACGTAACACCTCGCACCGGCGCGCGCTGCTGCGCAACCTCGTCACCTCGCTCATCCTCGAGGAGCGCGTCGAGACCTCGGTCGTGCGCGCCAAGTTCATGCGCGCGCACGTCGAGCGCATGATCACCCTCGGCAAGCGCGGCGATCTCGCCGCTCGCCGGCAAGCGGCCGCTTTCCTCATGACCCGCGCCGCCGTCGACAAGCTCTTCGAGATCGCGCCCCGCTTCGGCGATCGCGAAGGCGGTTACCTGCGCATCGTCCGCAAGGGCTGGAAGAAGGGCGATGGCACCGAGACCGCGTGGATCGAGTTGCTCGGCGCCGAGAAGACGCTCGAAGCCAAGAAGGAAAAGACCGCCGAACGCCGCGCCAAGCGCATCGAGGAAGCCCGCAAGCAGATGGAAGAGCAGGGCGAGGTGCCTTTGGCCGACGCCGGAGAAGACAAGAAAGAATCGAAGTAGCTTTCCGCTTACCGCGACGCGCCCGCTTCGGCGGGCGCGTTTTCTTTCCCGCGAAAGAAGGTGCTGAAGGCGCTGAGGGCCCACAGCACCGCCGCCGCTCCAAAGGGAAGCCACAACATCGGCAAGGGCGCGACCTGAAGCGGCTCGGGAACGAGTTGGCCGATCGCGTCTGTGCCATGCGCGCGCAGCATCGCGCTGCCGAGAATCCCGATCAGACCTGCGACGCGCCCGAGCATGTTTCCCCAACGCCCGCCGCGAGACAGGGCGATGCCCGCGACGAGGATCGCGCCGAATGCGAGCCACGCGCTCGTGACGACTTGCAGCGGCGGCGGCAGCACCGCTTCTCCGCCGTATTCCAGCGCGCGGTGGAACGTTGTGCCTTGCAGCAGCCGAGGCCCGTGAAATGGATGACCGGCTTTCCGCGGTAGGTGATCACGAAGAATGGCAGCGCGAAGCTCGCCAGCGCGAGGAGCGCGATCACCAACGCGGCGATCCGGCGGATCACGCTTCCATCCTCGGCGGCCGCGGCAGCCAGCGGTTCACGCGCGCGCAGTACTGCTTGTACTCCTCGCCGAACTTCGCGCGCAGCACCGGCTCCTCATAGAGCAGCACGAAGGCGTGCACGATCCCGACCAGCGCGAACAGGTACGCGACCACGCTCCACCTCCAGCGCGCCAGCAGGATGGCTTCACCCCACAGGAACAGCCACGCGGCGAGGTACATCGGGTTGCGCACGTAGCGATAGGGCCCGCGCGAGACGAACTTGCGCGGCGCGTCGAACGGCGCCGGGGTTCCGTGGCCGAACCACGAGAAGTCGAACAGGCACCACAGCATTCCCGCGAAACCCGCCGCCAGCGGTACGAGCCCGAGCAGCCGCGCCGGCTGCGCGAGCACGCCTTCCTCGTGCACCTCGAGCCCGAGCCACCGCGGCACGAAATACGTCCACAGCGACATGAACAGCACGCCGAAGAACAGCGACCGCAGCAGCGCGAACCAGCGCATAGACGGCGGCCAGCATACGCCTCTGTGTTAGAAAGAATCCATGCCCGCGCCCCGCGAGCGCCGCAACGTCTACGTCTTCGGCGCGACCTCGTTCCTCAACGACACGGCCAGCGAGATGGCCTACTGGATCCTGCCGGCTTTTCTCTCCACCATCGGCGCGGGACCGGCGCAGCTCGGCGTGATCGAGGGCATCGCGGAGAGCGTCGCGGCCGCGGCCAAGCTGTTCTCCGGATATCTCGCCGACCGCATCCCGCGGCGCAAGCCGATGGTCGTCGCCGGCTACGCGGTCGCCAACGCGGTGAAGCCGCTGCTCGCGCTCGTGACCAGCTGGTGGCAGGTGCTGCTCATCCGCTTCGCCGACCGCACCGCGAAGGGCATGCGCAACTCGCCGCGCGACGTCATGATCGCCGAGTCCGTGCCGGCCGAGCAGCGCGGCTCCGCGTTCGGCCTGCTCCAGGCGATGGATTCCGCCGGCGCCATCGCGGGCCCGCTGCTCGCGCTCCTCATCCTCACGCATCACGGGGCGCGCGCCGTGTTCTGGGCCGCCGCGGTCCCGGGCGCGCTTGCCATCGTGATCGTCGCGCTCTTCGTGCGCGAGACCGGCGCGCGCGGCGCGACCGCAGCCGGCAAGCTCGACTTCACGCTGCGCCCACACCTGCCCTGGCGTTTCCACTACGTGCTCGGCGCGGTCGCGCTCTTCTCGCTCGGCAACTCCAGCGACATGTTCCTGGTGCTGCGCGCCGAGAACGCCGGCATCCCGATCGCGTATGCGCCGCTGCTCGGGCTGGTCTTCAACATCACGTACACGCTCACGTCGTGGCCGGCGGGAAGGCTGAGCGACAAGGTGCCGCGGCACTTCGTCGCGGCCGCGGGCTATCTGGTGTTCGCCGCGGTGTACGTGACGTTTGCCGCCGCGCCGTCGCGCATGGCGATCTGGCTCGCGATGGCGAGCTACGGCCTGTTCTACTCGCTCACCAATCCGGTGCTGCGCGCGCTGGTGGTGGACCACTCGCCGGCGGAAAAGCGGGGCCGCGCGCTCGGGCTCTTCCACTTCCTCACTAGCGTGACGATGCTGGTCGCGAGCCTGATCACCGGCGGGCTGTGGGAGCTCTACGGCGCGCGCGTGCCGTTCTACCTCTCCGCGGGCCTGGCGGCGAGCGCGGCGCTCATGCTGCTGTTCGCGTCGGCGCCGCGCGGCACGGAAGCCGCGCGCGAGGAGCGCGAAGCCGCGGACTAAGCTGTCCGGGCGGCCGCGCGCTTCCGCCGCGCGAGCCACACGCGCAGGATCAGCAGTTGGGCGAAGAGCGCGCCGGCGCAGTCGAGCGCGACGTCGGCGGGATTGCTCGTGCGGCTGGACACGAAGTGTTGCAGCCATTCATCGGCGAGGGCGGTGAGCGCCGCCAGCAGGAATCCCCAGCGCGACCAGCGCAGCGCCCATTCGCGCGACTTCTCGCGCAGCTCCCAGTAGCGCGCGGCGCGGAACCACAGCCAGCTCAGGATCGCGTAATTCAGGAAGTGTCCGCTCTTGCGCAGGATGGCGTCGGCGACCGCGATCTCTTCGCCGGTCGAGACGCGGCGCAGCAAAAAAAGCACCACGCTGCGAAGCCAGGCACTGGTGTGGCTCGCGGAGAGCAACTCGCCCGCCGCCGCCACCGTCATCAGCGTCCAGCCGACCGCGGGTACCCACGTGCGGAACGCGAGCCGCACGCGCGTGCTCGCGCTACTCGACGCGGTAATTGGGCGCCTCGCGGGTGATGACGACGTCGTGCACGTGGCTCTCGCGCAGGCCCGCGCCCGAGATGCGGATGAAGCGCGCGCGCTCGCGCAGCTCCGGCACCGTCTGGGTGCCGCAGTAGCCCATGCCGGAGCGGAGCCCGCCGACGAGCTGGTAGATCATCGCGGCGAGCGGCCCGCGGTAGGGAACGCGGCCTTCGATGCCCTCGGGCACGAATTTCTGGAGGCGGTTGGTGCGCATGTCGCCGTCTTCGTCGCCCGCCAGCGCGGCCGAGGACTCGCCGTCGAGGTTCTGCGAGTAGCGCTCGCTCGAGCCGGAAGCCATGGCGCTCAGCGAGCCCATGCCGCGGTAGGACTTGAACTGCCGGCCCTGGTAGAGGATGGTCTCGCCCGGGGACTCGTCGGTGCCGGCGAACAGCGAGCCGATCATCACGACGCTGGCGCCGGCCGCGAGCGCCTTGGTCACGTCGCCGGAGTACTTGATGCCGCCGTCGGCGATGACGGGGATGTTGGCGTCCTTGGTGGCGCGCGCGGCCTCGGCGATGGCGGTGATCTGCGGCACGCCGGCGCCGGTCACGATGCGGGTGGTGCAGATCGAGCCCGGGCCGATGCCGACCTTGATGGCGTCGGCGCCGGCCTTCACCAGCTCGCAGGCGCCGTCGAAGGTGCCCACGTTGCCGGCGAGCAGGTCCACCTCCGGCAGCTTCGCCTTGATGGCCTTGATGGCCTCGATCACGCGGGTGGAGTGGCCGTGCGCGGAGTCGATGGCGAGCGCGTCGACCTTGGCCTTCACCAGCTCCTGCGCGCGCTCCAGGAAGTCGCCGGTCGCGCCCACGGCGGCGCCGCAGCGCAGCCGGCCGTGCGAGTCCTTCGCCGCCATCGGGTACTTCATCTTCTTCTGGATGTCCTTGACGGTGATCAGGCCCTTGAGCTGGAACTTGTCGTCGACGACCAGCAGCTTCTCGACGCGATGCTTGTGCAGGATCTCTTCCGCGTCCTCCAGCGTGGTGCCCACCGGGACGGTGATCAGGTTGTCCTTGGTCATGACCTTGGAGATGGGGATGTCGGTGCGGTTGACGAAGCGCAGGTCGCGGTTGGTCAGGATGCCGACCAGCTTTTTGGCCTTGGTGATGGGCACGCCCGAGATGCGGTAGCGGCGCATGACTTCCAGGGCTTCCGCGACCTTGTCGTCGGGCGACATCGTGATCGGGTCCACGATCATGCCGCTCTCCGAGCGCTTCACCTTGTCGACTTCGCCGGCCTGCTGCTCGATGGTGAGGTTGCGGTGCACGATGCCGAGGCCGCCCTGCTGCGCGATGGCGATGGCCAGGCGCGACTCGGTCACGGTGTCCATCGCCGCCGAGATGATGGGGATGTTGAGCGTGATGTTGCGCGAGAGCCGCGTCTGCGTGTTGACCTGCGCCGGGACCACGTCCGAGCGGGCAGGCAGCAGCAGGACGTCGTCAAAGGTGAGGGCTTCGGGGACAGGGAAGTGAATCATGTTTCATTGTACCGAGAGGGCCGCACTTTCCGCTAGACGCCGACGGAGTTGCGGCGCGCTCGCCCACCAGCGCGCGGCGCGCGAGCTGCGCCCGCGCGCAGAAAAAGCCGCCTACCCACCGCTCGCTGCGGCGAACGCCCGTCCTTCGGCCGGCCCTTCGCCTGCGCTCGCGCCGGGTAGGGATCTCACTTGGCGTCGTCGAACCCATACAGCTTCACCGCGTTCTCCCGCATGACCATGCGCGCGAGCTGGAGGGCGCGCTCGCGCGAGATCTCCCCGGCGTTCATCATGTCGGTCAGCGCGAGGGCGAGGGCGTCGCGGCCGGTGCGGTTCGCGACCCAGCCGACCTCCTCCCAGTCGACCTCGTCGCCGCCGGGCGCGAGGTCGGTGCCGAACATGATCTTCTCGGGGAACCACTCCAGGTAGTCGCGCAGGATCTCAGCGCCCTTGTCGCGCGAGAGCAAGAGGTTCTGCACGGAGAAATCGGCGTACACGTTGGGCTTGCCGAGCAGATAGGCGGCCGACTTGTGGAAGGGCCAGCCGCCGTGGATGAGCACGAAGTTGGTGGCGCGCAGCGACTTGTCGTTGAGCACGCCGTCGAGCAGCGCGGGATCGCTGCCGTTCAGGAAGAAGTAGCTGCCGCAGCCGGCGCCGGTGTGGATGTGGACGGCGAGGCCAAGCCGGCCGGCTTGCGCGGCCATGTAGCGGAAGAGGAAGTCCTGGAGGAGCTTGTAGTCGGCGGCCGGCGGCGGCGTTGAGCTCCAGGCATAGCGCGCCATGACGCGCGCTGCTTGCTCTTTGGTCGCTGGGCCCACTTCGAGCGACCGCAGATACGCCATTTCGAACTTGATGGCGACCGCGCCTTGTTGCTTCCAGCGCTCCAGGGTCGGGCGCACGAGCTTTTCGAGATACACATCGAGCGAAGTCGTCATCGCTTTCCTGCCCGATTCCTTCATGTACCGCCGGAGCAGCATCTCCTCGCGGCCGTAGAAGAACTTGCGGTCGGGTGTGTTCGCGAGCGCCGAATTGTTCAGCGGATACATCAGCGCGTCCGCGAACGGGACCCAGCGGAAGCGCGGGGGCGTCAGCCCGCGCGAGGTGCCGTTGAGCGTGAGGGCGATGCGGTTGGCGAACATCGTCTCGGTGCCGAGCTGGTCAAGCACCCAGGCGGGGTACCGGTCGCCGAGCTCGGCGCGCTTCTGCGCGCGCGCGGCGGCGGCCTGCCGGCCGTTCTGCGCTCCCCAAAGCGCCTTCCACGCCGCGGGGAAGAGCGCGTTCTCCTCTGCCCGGATGATGAACGGGTCGGCGGAGGGCTCGAGGTGGCCGCTGCAGGGCAGGGCGTCCCATTCGTCATCGTTCTCGCCGCGAGCGACGAGCTGGGGCACGTGCGCGTGGTTGTCGATGGCGCGGATGTTCGCAACCTCGGCGGCGATGGCGGGGTCGGCCTGGCGCGGCGACTGGGCGAGCGCCGGGGCAGCGAGCAGCAAGACGACAGTCCTAACGAGGAAAGCGCGCATAAAACCCCCGAAGTTTTCGGGGCCTACATTAAAGCAAGTCGACGAGTTTGCGAATCTCTTGGTGGACGAGGGCGAATTTTTCGAGCGGGGGATCGAGGATGGCCATGATGCGGCCGGTGACGGAGGCGTCCTCGGAATCGGGATCGGAGGGCATCTCGTCGGCGAGGCGGGTGAGGTTCTGGCTGGCGAGCTGGAGGGCGTAGAGGTGAGCGGTGGCCTTGCGGCAGTCGATGAGGTCGGTCTCGAGCAGGCGGATGACGCGGTTGACAGCCATCTGGAGGCTGGCGGCGTCGGTGATGAAGGGGAGCATGAGGAGCTTCTCCTCCGCGGCCTCGTGGTGATAGCGGCAGAGCGGGCGGCCCTTGAGAGCGGGGCAGCCGCAGGTCTGGCCGTTGTACTTGACGTAAGAGCAGCGCGGCGCCTTGCGGGCGTGGTCGGCGCGTTCCGGCTCGGTGTGATAGCCGTTGGCGGGCGCGGAAGCGGAGCTGGTGCTGGACTTCATGGGGGTACCCCTCCCCCCTCTCAGCCCTCGTGGGCCGCTAGGGGATTCAGAATGAACGACTTAACCTCGAAATGCACCGTGATCTCTACCGTGGTTTCACCGTGGTTTACCGTGGTTTACCGTGGTTCAGAAACGCGAGTCATGATGGCGAATAAAAAGCAAACATCAGAATACGGCGAGCGCATCTATTTGTCAAGTGGAATATTATTTCTTATCTATAAGAATACATGAACAGGGGCGGAGGGGAGCGGCGCAGCGCTCACGCCGCGACGTGATCCTGGTCACCCAGGGGGGAACCAGCGTCGCCTAACATCGTTGCAGCGATGGCGACTTCCACCATCCCGCTTCCGGTGGCGCGCCGGCGGCTTTCGGTCTTCGAGCGCTACCTGAGCGTGTGGGTGGCGGTGTGCATGGTCGCGGGCCTGCTGCTGGGCAAGTGGCTGCCGGGCGTGGTGGATTCGCTGCGGACGCTGGAGTTCGGGCACGGGAGCCAGGTGAACGTGCCGATCGCGGCGCTGATCTGGCTGATGATCACGCCGATGATGATGAAGGTGGACTTCGCAGCCATCGCGGGGGTGCGGCGCAAGCCGCGGGGGCTGCTGGTGACGCTGTTCGTGAACTGGCTGGTCAAGCCGTTCTCGATGGCGCTGCTGGGGTGGCTGTTCTTCCGGCACGTGTTCGCCGCGTGGATCACGCCGGCGGAAGCCGACCAGTACATCGCGGGGGTGATCATCCTGGCGGCGGCGCCGTGCACGGCGATGGTGTTCGTGTGGAGCTACCTGACCGAGGGCGACGCGGCCTACACGCTGGTGCAGGTGTCGGTGAACGACCTGATCATGCTGGTGCTGTTCGCGCCGATCGTGCGCTTCCTGGTGAGCGGGGCGTCGTCGTTGGCGGTGCCGTTCAGCGTGCTGCTGTGGTCGGTGGGGGTGTTCCTCGTGCTGCCGCTGGCGGGCGGGGTAGCGCTGCGCGCGTGGCTGACGCGGGCGCGCGGCCAGCAGTGGTTCGAGACCGCGTTCCTGCCGCGTCTCAGCCCGGTCACCATCCTGGCGCTGCTGGCGACGCTGGTCTTCATCTTCGCGTTCCAGGCGGAGAACATCACGGGGCGCTACCTGCACGTGCTGCTGATCGCCATCCCGATCCTGGTGCAGGTGTACCTGAATGCCGGGCTGGCGTACGGCCTGATGCGAGTGCTGAAAGTGGAGCACCGGGTGGCGGCGCCGGGGGCGCTGATCGGGGCGAGTAATTTCTTTGAGCTGGCGGTGGCGACGGCGATCGCGCTGTTCGGGCCGGGTTCGGGAGCGGCGCTGGCGACCGTGGTCGGGGTGCTGGTGGAAGTGCCGGTGATGCTGTCGGTGTGCGCGGTGTGCAACCGGACGCGGCAGTGGTTCCCGGCGGCGCCGGAGTCTTAGCGGCAGTCGTGGCAGTGTTCGCCGCGGAGGGCCTCGAGGCCCTCGTGCACGATGATGGGAGTCATGGCGAGGGCGGCGACGGGATCGGCCCACCACCAACCGAGCGTCGCGTTGAGCGCGAGGCCGCCGAGCAAGATGGCGGAGAGATAGGCGCAGAGCGAGGTCTGGCGCGAGTCGGCGTGGAGGGCGGCGCTGGCGAGCGCGCCCGCGGCCTTGCGCTTGGCGTGCGCCAGCCAGGGCATGACGACGAGCGAGACGGCGGCGAGCACGATGCCGACGAGGCTGCGCGCGGGGGCTTCCTTGCGCCAGAGGGCGAGGCCGGCATCGCCGGCGACGTAGGCGGCGAGCAGCAGGAAACCGAGGCCCACCAGCCTGAGGGCGCGCTGCTCCAGCCGCGCGGCGTCGGCGCCGCGATGCTCGGCGCGCAGGCGCCAGAGGAGCACGGCGCCCGACGAGGTCTCGATGAACGAGTCGATGCCGAAGCCGACGAGCGCGATGCTGCCGGCGACGGCGCCGCTGGCGACGGCGACCAGGCCTTCGAGCAGGTTCCATCCGACGGTGAGGTACTCGAGGCGGATGCCGCGCCGGAGGTCGCGCTGCCGCGTGATGGTGTCGGTGGCCACTGCCGCGATTCTAGTCCGGTGGAGGGCTCCTCACGGCGCGTCCAGCTGGTGGACCGACTGGCAGAGCGCGCGCCGCGCCTCTTCCGGGACGACGGCGAAGCGGAGTCCCAGCCGCTTGCCGACGGCGTGGCGCACGGTGCCGCGGAGGAACAGCAGGGTGCCGGCGCCGGCGCCCTCGCGCGGGGTGCGGAAGCGAAGGTCGAGCTCGGTCCCGATGGGGTAGAGGCGAGGCCCCATCAGACCGATGCCGTGCTCGCTCAAGTCGCAGGCGGCGGCGAGGACGAGCTCGCCGTTGGCGCCGTAGCGGACTTCAATGTCGGTGGAAACGCGGTGCGCCCGGCGGCGCTCACGCTTGGCTTGGTTAGTGGCCATACGAATCTCCTTCCTCGACCCCGAGATCGCGGCCTGCACCATGGAGTGTGCGCCGGGGCGGGCGCGGGCGCAAGATTACGAGGGTCACCAACATCCCGTAAGTCACTGAACCGGAAGGAAAGACTCGGTCGTCAGAGCTCCCAGAAGTTGTCGGTGTCTTCGAAGGTGAAGCCGAGCTCGTAGAGGCCGCCGGGTCCGGCGGAGCGGCGATAGACGATGCGGGCGTCGGCCTGCTTGCGGCGCTCGGGCCAGGCGATGGTGACCTGGTCGAGCAGCTTGTGGTGCGCGCGGGAGAGCATGAGGCCGCCGTGGGGGCTGATGAGGATGGTCTCGGCGATTTCCTGCTCGCTGTCGGGCGAGCCGACCGGGCGAAGCGTGATGTGCAGGCGCCGGGCGCGGCGCTGGCCGCGGCGGGTGTAGCCGAGCAGGCGCTGCAGGGCCTCGGCGAGGGCGAACTTGTCCTGGGGCGAGAGGCGGTCGAAGCTGACGCCGAGGCGGCCGTCGGGCTGGCTATGGCAGATCCTGGCCTGGGTGCGGACGGAGTGTCCGTTGGGCAGGTTGAAGCGCAGCCAGAGCTCGGGATCGCGCTCCACGCGGATGGGAGAGGCGAGCAGCATGCCACCTTCGCTGAGGTCGGAGCTGGTGCCGAGCGCGAGCATCAGCCCGCTACGCATCTCGACGGGCAGGGCGACGCGCACGCGCGGATGGCGCCGTTCGGCGTGATCGGAGGGCGTGTGGACGCGCAGGATCATGGCAGCATGGCCTCTCATGCCGCCCCCGCGAAGTGCGTGCCCGGGACTTCGGACAGCACGGCGGTGACGGCGGTGCGGAGGTCGGGCCAGCGGTCGAGGACGCGGCTGACGACGCGGGCGCGCTGCGGCGGTCCGTAAGTGCGGAGAGGAGCGAGCGCCGGCGCGGGCAGCACGACTTCCAGTTCCGCGCCGAGCTCGAGCGGGAGGTCGGTCAGGAAGCAGATGGTGTGGCGCGAGAGGTCTTCGACCTGGCCGTCGAGCCAGGCGTCGGAATCGAGCAGACGGAAGCGGAGGGCGGGCTGCGCGGGCAGCGTCAGGACGGGGCGCAGCGAGCTGGGGGCTTGCATAGGGTCAACACCTTTGCGCCGACGTTTGCAGGCTACGCGGAAGGACAGCAACCGAAAAGATAACGGGAGGGAAGTAGGCCAAGGGCTGGTCGGACAAGCCGGACGTGTCCGATGGACGCTGCCCGAAAGGGCTAAGGTTTTGAAGGGGTTGGGGGGCCTGCCGCGTGCGGGCGAGAGGCGGGCGGGCCGTTGTCAGGCGGTGAGACGAGGCGTATACTTGGTGATTGTAGTGGCTGTACCCACCCGCGCTGTGTGTGGCTGTGCGTAGTAAATCCAGGCGGGGAAGCTGGCGAAGCACACCAGTGGGCGCAAGCCCACTTTTATTTTGGGATGGCGTTGGAAGAACAAGTGAGGGCGATCGCGGAGCGGGTGGCGAAGGACCTGGGCCTGGAGATCGCCGACGTGGAGTTTCGCGGCGGGGCGGGCAAGGGTGGCCGGCTGCTGCGGGTGTACATCGAGAAGGCGGGCGCGGCGCAAGCCGGCAGCACGCCGGACGAGCTGGTGCAGTACGGGGTGACGCATTCGGATTGCGAGGCGGTCAGCCGGGAGATGAGCACGATCCTGGACGTGGAGGACGTGATCCCGGGCGGGGCGTACCTGCTGGAGGTGTCGTCGCCGGGGCTGGACCGGAAGTTGAGCAAGGCGGAAGATTTTGCGCGCTTCACCGGCAGCCGCGTGAAGCTGATGACGCGCGAGCCGGTGGAGAACAACCGGCACTGGGAAGGCAGACTGGAAGCGTTCGGCGAGGGCCGCTTGACGCTGGACGTGACGCCGGAGAAACGGAAGAACAAGCCGGCGCCCGAGCGGCGAGTGATCGCGGTGGAATTGGGCAACGTGGAGCGAGCGAACCTCGTTCCGGAGATCTAGTGGCTCGTGGTCAGTGACCAGGGGCCAGAAGCGCGGGCGAGACGCCCGGGCGACCGCCGGCGAGAGGCCGGCGCAACAAGGGACGGACTATGGCGAGTGCGCTGTATCAACAGATCGAGCTGCTGAGCCGCGAGAAGGGGATCGACCCGGCGATCGTGGTGGGCGCGGTCGAGGACGCGATCGTGGTCGCGACGCGCAAGTACTACAAGTCGACGGAGAACCTGCGGGCGGAGCTGGACAAGGAGTCGGGGCAGATCCGGGCGTTCGCGGTGAAGGCGATCGTGGAAGGACCGGAGCAGATCGAGGACCCGAACCTGCAGATCACGCTGGGAGACGCGAAGAAGGTGGACCCGAACGCGGAGGTGGGCGGGGAGGTGCGGTTCTACAAGCCGACGGACGTGCTGGGGCGGATCGCGGCGCAGCTGGCAAAGCAGGTCATCTTCCAGAAGGTGCGCGAGGCCGAGCGCGACACGGTGTTCAACGAGTATTCGGGCCGGGGGAACGAGATCCTGACGGCGACGGTGAAGCGCGTGGAAGGTCCGGACGTGATCTTCGACATCGGCAAGGCGGAAGCGCGGATGCCGCGCAAGGAGCAGTCACGGCTGGAGTCGTTCGCGGTGGGTGAGCGGGTGCGCGTGGTGCTGATGCGGGTGGAGAAGAACGCGAAGGGTCCGGCGGTGGTGGTGTCGCGCGCGGCGCCGGAGCTGGTGCAGCACCTGTTCCAGACAGAAGTGCCGGAGATCTATGACGGGACGGTGGTGATCCGCGCGATCGCGCGCGAGGCGGGGGAGCGCACCAAGATCGCGGTGATGTCGAAGGACAAGGACGTGGATTCGGTGGGCGCGTGCGTCGGCATGAAGGGGATGCGCGTGCAGTCGATCATCCGCGAGCTGCGCGGGGAGAAGATCGACATCATCGAGTACCACGAAGACCCGGTGACGTTCGCGGAGAAGGCGCTGCAGCCGGCGAAGGTGAGCCGCGTCTCGATCGTGGACGCGGCCGACAAGCACCTGGAAGTGATCGTGGACGACTCGCAGCTGTCGCTGGCGATCGGCAAGAAGGGCCAGAACGTGCGGCTGGCGGCGAAGCTGCTGGGCTGGAAGATCGACATCAAGAGCGAAGAGGAGAAGCGGCAGGAGGTCGAGCAGCAGATGGCCGCGCTGGTGGGCACGACCACGCCGCTCTCGAACGTGAAGGAACTGGGCGAAGGCCTGATGGAGAAGCTGGCGGCGGCGGGCATCTCGACGGTGGAAGCGCTGGCGGACATGACGCCGGAGCAACTGGAGGAGATCCCGGGCATCGGGCCGAAGACGATCGAGAAGATCTCGCTGGCGGTGAACAATTATTTCGCCAGCCTGGAATCGAGCGAAAGCGCGGCGCCGGCAGCGGAAGCGGAAGGGGCGGAGCCAGTGGTCGAGGCGGCCGGCGGCGAGGCGTCGCTCGACACGACGGAGTCCAGCGGGCTGGACGCGGCGGCGTCGGGCGAGACGATCCTTCCCGGAGTGAAGCCGGAGAACTCGGAGTACGCCGAGGCGGCGGAGACCGGCCAGGCGCTGGAAGCGGACGCGATCGCGGGCGTGGAGAACGCGCCCGACGCGGACGTGGCCGAGGTCCACACGCACGGCGAGGAGAACGCGGCGCCGGAGGAGACGGTGGAGCCGGAGGAGAAGTGAGGCGGTCGCTCACGAAACGATCGTCGCGATGAGATCCTTCGCCCGCTGCGGCGGGCCCAGGATGACAGGTTTTAATCCCGTGAGGTCGAGATGAAGACTTAGCGGCAAAGGAAAAACAAGGCGGAATGAAGATCCGGATCAATGACCTGGCAAGAGAGCTGGAAGTAAAGAGCAAGGCGATCCTCGACGTTCTGGAAGACGTAGGGGTGACCGAGAAGAAGACGCATTCGAGCTCTCTGGAAGCCGACGAAGCGGAGAAGGTGCGGAAGCACTTTGCGAAGTCGTCGGCGCCGGCCAAGGAATCGAAGTCGGCGCACAAAGCGACGGCCGACGAGCTGAAGCCGAAGTTCGACCTCTCGAAGATCTCCAAGCCGGGAGACGTCCTCAAGGCCATCCAGTCGAAGGCGGCACCGGCGGCGCCGGCGAAGCCTGCCGCGGCGAAGCCCGCGGCGCCGGCGGCGACCAAGCCGGCGGCGACCCCGCCGCCCGCGGCGCCACCGCCGGCGATCAAGAGCGTGACGCCGCCGCCGGCCGCGACGGTGGTGCCGGCATCGCAAGCGACCCCGAAGCCTCCGGCGGCTCCGCCGGGGCAGACGATCGCGCCGCCGCCGACGCCGAGTCCGGTCACACAAGTGCCGCCGGCGCAAGCGCCGGTGCAAGTCACACCTCCGACGCAGCCGCCGCAGCAAGCGGCGCCGCCGCAGGCGCCGCCGACTCCGCCAAGCCCGCAGCGGCGCGTGATCACGCCGCAGACAGGGCCGCGCCCGGTGTACCTGGCGCCGGCGACGCCGCGTCCGGGAATGCCGGGCGGGGCGCCGCCGCGCCCGGGGCAGCCCATCGGGCCGCGTCCGGGAATGCAGGGCCGTCCAGCGCCGGGACGCCCGGTGCCGGGCCAGCCGATCTTCCAGCGGCCGCGTCCAGGAGCGCCGGGAGCGCGGCCGCCGCTGAAGCCGGGCGAACGCAGACTGCATCCGACGCGCACCTCTCCGACGGGCGTGCGGCCGATCGGGGTGGGACCGGGCGCGCCGATGGGCCCGCCTACGGGCCGGCCGGCAGGACGTCCGGGTGGTCCGGCGCGGCGGCCGGGGCAGCGCTACGTGCCGCGCGGCGTGAAGGAAGGCCCGATGAAGGGCTTCGTGCCGCCGCCACGGCTCTCGCTCTCGACCGAGCCGCTGCCGATCACGCGCACGATCGACATCACGGAAGGCATCAGCGTGAAGGACCTGGCGGAGAAGCTCGAGATCCGCGGGAAGGACCTGATCACGCGGCTGCTGGCGAAGGGCGTGTTCGCGACCATCAACCAGACGCTGGAAGCGAACCTGGCGACGGAGATGGCGCGGCAGTTCGGCGCCGACACGCGCGTCAGCACGTTCGAAGAGCAGGCCGCGAAGGAAGCGGTGGAGTCGGGCGCGGAAGAGATCGTGGGCGAAGGGGGCGGGGCGGCGCGTCCGCCGATCGTGACCATCATGGGCCACGTGGACCACGGCAAGACGACGCTGCTGGATTCGATCCGGCTGGCGAACGTGGCGGAGGGCGAGGCGGGCGGAATCACGCAGCACATCGGGGCGTACAAGGTGCGGGTGACGGAGCAGGGGTCGCCGGCGTTCGGGCGGGAGATCACGTTCATCGACACGCCGGGCCACGAGGCGTTCACGCGCATGCGCGCGCGGGGCGCGAAGGTGACGGACATCGTGGTGCTGGTGGTGGCGGCGGATGACGGCGTGATGCCGCAGACGCTGGAGGCGATCGACCACGCGCAGGCGGCGAAGGTGCCGCTGATCGTGGCGGTCAACAAGATCGACAAGCCGGACGCGATGCCGGAGCGGGTGAAGAAGCAGCTGGCGGACCGCGGGTTGATGCCGGAAGACTGGGGCGGCACGACGGTGTTCGTGGACGTATCGGCGAAGCAGAAGAAGAACCTGAACCTGCTGCTGGAGATGATCTGCCTGGTGGCGGACGTGCAGGGGTTGAAGGCGGCGCCGGATCGTCCGGCGAACGGCACGGTGCTGGAGGCGAAGCTGGACCGTGGGCGGGGAGCGGTGGCGACGGTGCTGATCCAGAACGGGACGCTGCGGGCGGGCGACCAGTTCGTGGTCGGCAACACGTTCGGCAAGGTGCGCGCGATGTTCGACGACCGCGGCAACACGGTGGAAGAAGCGCCGCCGGCGACGCCGGTCGAGGTGCTGGGACTGGAAGGGCTGCCGCAGGCGGGCGACCAACTGGTGGTGGTGGCGGACCGCGACAAGGCGAAGGGCATCGCGGGGTACCGGGAGCAGAAAGCGCGCGAGGCGACGCTGGCGAAGTCGAGCCGCGTGTCGCTGGAAGGCCTGGCGGAGCAGATCAAGACGGCGGGCGTGAAAGAGCTGCCCATCATCCTGAAGGGCGACGTGCAGGGGTCGGTGGAAGTGCTGAGCGACACGCTGAACAAGCTGTCGACGGACAAAGTGAAGATCAAGGTGCTGCACACGGGTGTGGGCGCGATCACGGAGACGGACGTGCTGCTGGCGTCGGCGTCGAACGCGATCATCATCGGGTTCAGCGTGCGGCCGGAGCGCAAGGCGCACGAACTGGCGGAGCAGGAAGGCGTCGACATCCGGCTGCACTCGATCATTTACGAGCTGCAGGACGAGATCAAGAAGGCGATGACCGGACTGCTGGAACCGGTGGTCAAGGAAACCTACATGGGGCGCGCCGAGGTGAAGGAGACGTTCCGCATCCCGAAGGTGGGGACGGTAGCGGGCTGCCAGGTTTCGGACGGCACGATCAAACAGAACAACGAGGTGCGGCTGCTGCGCGACAACGTGGTCGTCTACAAGGGCAAGATCGGGTCGCTGCGGCGCTTCAAGGACGACGTGAGCGAGGTGCGCAACGGCATGGAGTGCGGCATCTCGATCGCGAACTACGGCGACATCAAGAAGGGCGACGTGATCGAGGCGTTCGTCACGGAACGGGTGGCGGCGGAGCTGACGGCGTAAGCGAGTACCGAGTACTGAGTACCGTGTACCGAGTGGCCGGGCGAAGAGCCCGGCCATTTGCTTTGGAGTTGCGAGTTGCGAGTTGCGAGTTGTGAGGTGCGAGTGGCCGGGCGAAGAGCCCGGCCACTTGCTTTAGCGAGGCGCGGGCGAGCCGCCCGCGCTACGTCGAGGCGGCGGCGCCCTTGGCTTGGGTCTTGCGCTGTTGGACGGCGGCGATGAACTCGGCGCGCTTGCCGTTGTAGAGCCCTTCGAGCTCCGGCGTGTGTCCGGCGATGACGTAGGGCACGCGCTGCACGATGGCGGCAACGGCCTCGCCCATCATCTCTTCACTCTTGAGCGGGACTTCGAAGGCGCCGTTGGCGTCGCAGATCACGATGCCCCAGGATTTTCCCGTGGGGATGAAGTAGGTGTAGTGGCGGACGACCTTGCCGTAGACCCACACGAGGTCCTGCAAGCGGCGGACGTGAAGCGCGAAGAAGGTAGGCGCGAGCACCCAGCTCGCGGTGACCTTGAGCTTGTTGAATTCCTGCGCGGCGGGGAGTTCGCCTTCGATCTGCTGAGCGGCCTGCCAGGGCTGGCCGGCGACCTTGAGCGCGCGGACGGCGGGGTGGGCGGTGATATCGGAGGCGCGCTCGCGCCACTTCCAGAGGTTCCAGAACGCGAGCAGCGCGAGCGGGATGCCGACGACCAATCCGACCCAGCCTTCGCGCGTGGCGTCGTGCGCATTGATGAGGAAGGGCGGGAAGGGGTCTGGGGCGCCGGGCTGCTCCTTGTGGTAGTCCTCCAGCAGGCGGCGGCGGACTTCGGCGGGGATGTCTTCGACCGTGCCGGTGAAGGAGCGCGGACCGGAGATGCCGGGCGAGACCTTGACGACGACGAAGGCGTCGCCGGTGTCGAGCACAGCGTACTCGTAGAGGACCTGGCTGCCCTTGGTCCATTGCAGCCCGGTCGAGAACGAGCGGTCGCCGTTCACCGTGACGATGGTGCCGGAGAGTTGCTGGAGATTCGCGGATATCTGCTGCGCGGTCATCGTCGGTGGCGTGCCGAACATGCTCTTGAGGTAGCCCCAGGAGACGGCGAGCAGGCCGCAGAGCGCGAGAACGATGACCAGGTTGACGATGAGAAGATTGCGGTTGGTGCGGCGGACGTGCTGTCCGATGAAGTTCTGCCACATGGGATCGGGCCTCGTGGGGCGCAAGGTAGCACAGGTCGTGCCGGGGACAAAGCGAGAGTGAGTTGCGAGTTCCGAGTCGCGAGTTGCGAGTACGGAGTACCGGGTGCCGAGCAGGCTTCGCGGGAGATTCTCGAGAGTGAGAGAAGGCGGGGAGGACTATGAGCGCCGGCCATTTGATTTTTGCCGCGCAAAGAAGTGTGATGGCGACATGCCGATCGCATCGCTGACGTTGGAGATACGGATCGAGCACGCGCAGTCGCTGAAGGACAAGCGGCAGGTGGTGCGCAGCCTGAAGGACAAGCTGCGCGCGGGGTTCAACGTGGCGGTGGCGGAGCTGGAGCCGGAGACGCAGGGGATGTGGAACCTGGCGACCATCGGCGTGGTCAGCGTGTCGGATTCGCGGGATTACCTGCGCGGGCTGATGGAGAAGGTGGAGCGGGCGGCGGCGCGGATCGCGAACAACGCAGGGGCGGAGATCGCGGATAGTTACGTGGAGATTCTCTAGTTCTGTCGTCGGCTGAAGCCGACTCGCCTCTGCTTGCTCTGCATACCCGGCACTTACGTGCCGGGCTGGATTCTGACGTCGCGCTGCGCGGGACCGGGGCTGCGCGACGCAGACACTCACGCAGCAGTCACGGCGGTGAGATGCTTCGTCGCCCGCGGCGGCGGGCTCCTCAGCATGACACCTCAGCAGGAATCCACAGGCGGCGCGCAATGGCGCGCGCGGCACTGCCACTGACATCTTCGAAAGTGATATCCTCATCGGTTTTCTTACCGGCGCTGGGCGCGCCAGGGTGAGCCATGTCCGACCGAGCGCAAGAACATCACAAGCAGCGCATCGAGGACGCCGTGCGCGAGGAGATCACCGCGCTGCTCGAGGGCGGGCTGGCGGACCCGCGCATCGGGCTGGTCACGGTGAACGTGGTCCAGCTGATGAAAGGGAAGACGGCGCACGTGTACGTCTCGGTGCTGGGCAGCGACGAGGAAGCCGAGCAGACGATGGAGGCGCTGCGCTCGGCGAAGGGCTACGTGCGGCACGAGCTGGCGGAGCGGCTGCAGATGCACAAACCGCCCGACCTGGTGTTCCACCTCGACCGGTCGGACCAGATTCAGAAGAAGATCGAAGCGGTGCGGGCGCGCGAGCAGAAGAAGCAGGGCGGCGGGCGATGATGGGTCCGGCGGAGCAGATCGGCACGCTGCAGGGAGTGGTGGACCAGATCGAGCGGGCGGAGCGGTTCGTGTTGACGTCGCACGCGCGGCCGGACGGCGACGCGGTCGGGTCGGTGCTGGGGTGCTGGCAGGTGCTGGACGCGCTGGGGAAGAAGGCCGACATCGTGCTGGCCGACGAAGTGCCGTTCATCTACAAGCGGCTGCCGTTCGCGGACCGCATCGTGCACGCGCAGAAGGTCAACGGGAACTACGAGACCGCGATCCTGCTGGAGTGCGATTCGGTCGAGCGCACGCGGCTGGAGGGGCTGGACCGGCAGATCCTGATCAACATCGACCACCACCTGAGCGGGAAGCCGTTCGCGCACATCAACTGGATCGATCCGAGCGCGTGCTCGTGCGCGGAGTTGGTGTACCGGCTGGCGCTGAAGGCCGGAGTGAAGATCACGCCGGAGCTGGCGACGTGCCTGTACGCCGCGGTGCTGACCGACACGGGCTCGTTCTGCTACCAGGGGACGAACGAGCGGACGTTCGGGCTGGCGCGGGAACTGGTGCGCGCGGGGGCGGAGCCGTCGCGCATCGCGCAGCAGGTGTACTTCGCCGCGCCGACCTCGAAGATGCGACTGCTGGGCGCGGCGCTGACCAACCTGCACCGCGAACACTCGCTGGCGTGGATGCACGTGACGCGCGAGCAGTTCGACCGCGCCGAGGCCGAAGACGAAGACGCCGAAGGCCTGGTGAACTACGCACTCGGCATCGCGGGGGTGGAGGCGGCGGCGTTCTTCCGCGAGATGGAAGACGGGCGCTTCCGCGTGAGCCTGCGGTCGAAGGGCCTGATCAACGTCGCAAGAATCGCGGAGCAGTTCGGCGGAGGCGGCCATGCGTGCGCCTCGGGATGCGCGATCGAGGGGCCGCTGTCGGCGGCGAGCGAGCGGATCCTGGCGCAGCTCAGGACGCAGCTGGGAGAGATACAGATCGGGTGATCGGGTGAGCGGATGGAAATCACATTAGGGACGCAGATACTCTCGTCGGCCGGCGCGATGCTGATCCTGGTGGCGTACGTGGGGCACCAGGTGAAGTGGATGGACGCGCGCAAGCCGGCGTACAACGCGCTGAACGCGGCGGGCGCGGCGATCCTGGCGTGGATCGCGCTGCGACCGCTGCAGGTGGGGTTCGCCGTCATGGAGATCACGTGGACGGCGGTGAGCGTGGTGGCGCTGGTGCGGGCGATGAGGAGTCCACAGTCCACGGTCCACAGTGCACAGTAGCGCGCGTCGCGGCGTGACGCCGCCACCCCTGCCGGCCTGGAGGCCAGCGCTCCTCCTGATACACTCAGCGCGTTGAACAGCCAAAAAGAGACCTGGTACGAAGTCGCGACGGTCGCGGGATCCTGCCTCTTCCTGCTGTACTTCGGGGCGGCGGCGATCGGGCTGGTCGGAGCGGACGAGCCGCGCTACGCGCAGATCGCGCGCGAGATGCTGGAGCGCGGCGACTGGGTCACGCCCACACTCTACGGACATCACTGGTTCGAGAAGCCGATCCTTTATTACTGGTCGGCGATGGTCTCCTACAAGATCTTCGGGGTGAGCGACTGGGCGGCACGCCTGCCGGCGGCGACGTTCGCGATGGGCGCGGTGTTCGCGGTGTGGGCGTTCCTGCGGCGGTTCGTGCCGGGCGCGCGGCTCGACGGCGCGCTGATGACTGCCGGCTCGGTGGCGCTGATCGGGTTCGGGCGCGGCGCCGGTCCGGACATGCTGCTGGCGGCGTGCTTCACGGTCGCGATGCTGAGTTGGATGGCGTGGTACCTGGAGTCCCACCCTTTGCTCGCGGAAGGCGCGCTCGCAAAGGATGGGGCACCCGCAAGAGTTCCAGGGAAGCGCTGGCTGCTGGCGTTCTACTTTTTCAGCGCGCTGGGGATGCTGGCGAAGGGTCCGGTGGCGCCGGCGCTGGCGGGAGCGGTCGTGGTGCTGTATGCGCTGCTGCGGCGCGAGCCGCGGACCATCCTGCGGACGCTGTGGTTGCCGGGGATCGCGCTGTTCCTGGCGGTGGCGCTGCCGTGGTACGTGCTGGTGCAGGTGAGGAACGCGGAGTTCTTCCGGGTGTTCGTGCTGGAGCACAACGTGGCGCGGTTTGCGACCAACCTGTATCGGCACAAGCAGCCGTTCTGGTACTACGCGCCGGTGCTGCTGGCGGGGACGCTGCCGTGGACGTTCTATTGGCTGGCGGGGATGTGGGACGGAGTGAGGAACTGGCGTGGACGCGCCGGCGAGTCGCCGGCGCCCACCCCACCGATGGTTGAGATACGTCAGTTCCTGGTGGCGTGGATCGTGTTCGTGGCGGTGTTCTTTTCGATCTCGCAGTCGAAGCTGCCGGGGTACATCCTGCCGGCGCTGCCGGCGTGCACGATGCTGACGGCGCTGTACGTGCAGCGGAAGGCGGGCGAGCGGGCGAACTTCACGCTGCTGGCGCTGCATGCGGCGGTGCCGGCGGCGCTGACGGCGGGGGTGCTGCTGGTGCCGTACGCGCTGGTGCGGAGCGCGAACGCGCCGCGCGCGACGGCGGGCGTGCTGGCGGCGCTGGTGTTCATCGGGGTGAGCGGGACGTTGTGGCGGCGCGGGCTGCGGATGCTGCGGTTCGTCACGCTGGCGCCGCTGATGGTGCTGCTGGCGTTCCTGCTGCGCGGGGCGGGGCCGGCGGTGGATGCGAAGACCTCGTACCGCGAGGTGGCGGCGGCGCTGGACCGCATCGACAACCGGAGCTCGCAGGTGGCGATCTACAAGCTGCCGCGGCAGGCGGGATACGGGCTCTCGTACTACCGCGGGAAGCCGGTCCTGTGGTACGACCCGAACTATTTCGACCAGCCGCGCGGGATCCCCGAGGGCAACCACATGGTGGTGGCGCCGCTGGGCGTGGAAGATTCGCTCGCGAACCTGACCGGGAAGCGGGTGTCGAAGGTGGGAGAGTTCGCGCCGCAGAAGCTGGCGTTCTACTGGGTCAGTGCCCAGTCCACAGTCCACGGTCCACAGTAGCCGGTAAAGTCAAAGGCTGAAACGCAGACCACGCGGAGAAGGGAGAGCGCGCGGAGAGACAAAGGCAAGGGCGCGGCGCGGGCGCGGCATAATCAAGCCTGGGACGTGGGCGCGTCAAGGGCCGGAGCCATCCAAGTCAATGACGGTGCATGGCGTGGTTCGGAGCGGGTGGGCGGCTTGCAAAGAACGGGCAGGTGAATAGACTGTCCGGATGGCGACCACGGCCCGCCGTACCCTGCATGCACGCCCGCCAGCCCCCGGACTCGCGATGGAGATCCTCGACCTCAGGCATTTCACGTCGGCTGAGCTGCGCGGGCTGTTGGAGCGCGAGTCGGAGCTATGGGCGCGGACGCTGAGCTGGGACTACCGGGCGTCGGCGGAGATGATCCTGCGGTACCTGGACGCGAAGATCCTGCCGGGATACGCGGCGGTGGACGCGGGCGAGGTGCACGGGTACGCGTTCTTCGTCTACGAGGGCGCGAAGGGCGTGATCGGCGACCTGTTCGTGGACGGCAGCTTCGGCGCGGAGCGGCAGCGCGCGACCGAGCAGAAGCTGTTGACGCACGTGATCGAGACGCTGAAGAACTCGCCGGGCATCCATCGCATCGAAGCGCAACTGCTGGCGCACGAGACGGGGGGAGTGTCGCAGCCCTTCACGCGCGAGGGGTTCTCCAGGCATGCACGGTTGTTCATGTCGCTGCCGCTGAGCGGGCCCGTGGCAAGCCAGGCGCGGGCGGTGGAGCTGCCGGGCATCGAGCTGCGGCGGTGGTCGGAAGACGACTACCAGAACGTGGCGGGGCTGATCACGGCGGCGTACCGCAGCCACGTGGATTCCGAGATCAACGACCAGTACCGGACGATCTCCGGGTCGCTGCGCTTCCTGAACAACATCGTGCGGTTCCCGGGGTGCGGGACGTTCGACGCGGAGGCGTCGCTGATCGCGGTGGACCAGGCTACGGGGGCGAGCGTGGGGGCGATCCTGTGCTCGCGGGTGAAGGACGACGTGGGGCACGTGACGCAGGTGTGCGTGCTGCCGGAGCATCGGGGGCACGGGATCGGGGAAGGGCTGATCGCGGCGTCGGCGGCGGAGCTGAGGCGCCGGCGGTTCGCGGCGCTGTCGCTCACGGTCACGGAAGGGAACAAGCGCGCGGTCGAGCTGTACCGGCGGATGGGATTCAGCGTGAAGAGAGTGTTCGACGCGTTCGTCTGGGAAGGGTAGTTTTTGAGGCGCTGCGGTCGAAGATCGGACCTGCGCGCCGGCCTACGGCAGTGCGGATGCGCCGCTTCGCGCGCGACTTTACGGCCGCGCTAAAGCGCGGCCCCTCCGAAAGACAGGTCCAAGGCCGCGGCCGAGGGCGGCCGCGCCACCCACGGGTCTGCTAGTGGCGCAAAGCCCACATCACCCAGGCGCCCAAGAAAGTCCCAACCACAAAAAAGAGGAAGCACTTGACGCCGTAGCGGAGCATCTCGCGCGGAGTATTGCGCTGCGTGATGCCGAAGACGATGGACGCGAAGAAAGCGAAGATGGTGGCGGCGGCGAAGTGGGTGAGGGTCATAGTTGCGAGTTCCGAGTTGCGAGTCGCGAGGGGGCGAAAACCAAGGTGCTTCGTCGCTGCTCGGCCGCTGGAGAAGTCGCGGCCTCGCCCGCCACGGCGGGCTCCTCAGCATGACCCGTCACGAGTGCGGCGGCGCTCACGGCTTTTTCCCTAGAGCGATCTGGTGGGAGTCGATGGCGGAGACGATGTTGAGCAAGCCGGAGACGATGAGGAAGACGGTACCGTAGTTGCCGCTGGCGGTGGTGATGGCGCCGGTGCCCCAATCGGAAGAGCGGGCGGCGAAGTAGAGCAGGCCGGCGCCGGCTTCGCCGACGAAGCCCAGGATGTCGAGCAGGTCGCCGGTGTTCTGCTGGTAGACCTTGCCGCTCATGGCGATGCCAAGCCAGAACATGGCGGCGACGGAGAGCAGGAGGAGCGTGCCGCGGGTCCACTTCTTCTGCAGGAAGTGTCCGCCGCCGGGGATGAGCCAGCCGACCAGCGGCGCGACGATGGCCGTCGGGGTGAGCGGGTAGTGCTTCTCTTCGATGTGTTCAGCGGCTTCGGTCATCAAAAATCGTTCCCCGTTTCCCGTTCCCAGTCTCCCGCGGCTCAAAACCCGAGGTGCTTCGCCGTCCGCCGCGGCGGACTCCTCAGCATGACCCCTTAGAACAATCCGGACCTCAAATCTCGACCAGTTCCTTCTGGATGGCGCCGGTGACCTCGGCGGAGCCCTTGCGGACGAGCACGTTCACCTCGCTGCGGACGCCGAACTCGGGAAGGTAGATGCCGGGTTCGATGGAGAAGCAGCTGTTGGGGATGATCTCGCGGACGTCGTGGGTCTCGAGGTCGTCCATGTTGGCGCCGTTGCCGTGGACGCTGGTGCCGATGGAGTGTCCGGTGCGGTGCGTGAAGTATTTCTCGTAGCCCTGGGCGGCGATGGTGGCGCGCGTGGCCTTGTCGACCTCCCAGCCCTGGAGCTTGCGTCCGGCGGCGACGGCGTCCTGCACGGCCTTGACGCCGGCGTCGCGGGCGGCGGTGACGATGGCGAAGATCTCGCGGTGGCGGTCGGTGGGCTTGCCGACGACGCCGGTCCAGGTGATGTCGTAGTAGACAGCGTCGGCGGGCTGAGCTTTCTTCGCCCAGATGTCGAGCAGGACGAAGTCGCCTTGCTTGATCTTCGCGGAGGTGGCAGCGGTGGGCTCGTAGTGCGGGTTGCCGCTATTGGCGTTGACGCCGACGATGGGCAGGTCGTCGGTGACCAGGCCGTCGCGCCGGAAGGCCTCGCCGATCCACTGCTGGATCTCGTACTCGTGGGTGCCGCCGTTGCGGACGCGACGGCCGATCTCCTGGAAGGCTTCCTGGGTGATGCGGTCGATGAGGTCGCGGGCGGCGAAGTGCGTCTGGATCTGGGCGTCGGACCACTGCGCCTCGAAGCGCGCGACCAGGTCGCCGGAGCTGGCGATCTCCTTGCCGAAGCTGCGGACGAGCTCGATGGTGCCGGCGTCCACCAGGCCGATGTACGGGATGGCGTTGTTGGGGGAGTACTGCATCGCGATCTTCTTGTAAGGCGCGAGGAGCTTCTTCAGCCCTTCGTGCTGCTCCTGCCAGGCGGAGTACTCGGTCTTCGCGCCGGGGAGCGGGTCGAGGTGACCGGCCTCGATGCGGTGGACGAGCTTCTGCGGGTCGCCCTTGGCGGGCACGACGTAGTACCAGCGGCGCGTGACCATGAGCGAGGGCGAGAGGCCGAGGACGCTGTAGGCGATGGGGTCGCGGTGGTGGTGGTCGTAGAAGAGCCAGGCGTCGAAACCGCGCTCGGCGAGGGCGGACTGGATGGATTGGAGGTCCATAGGCGAATTTCTATTCTACAGAATCGGGTGATCGGGTGATCGCCGACCTCGGGGGATCGGCGCGCTCGAGGGCGAGCGCGCTACAACTCCGTTGGTCTATGACGCGGTCTCCTGCTTCATGGGCTGGACGATGCGGTCGTAGAGGTAGAGCAGGGCGGCGGTGAGCACGCCGATGCCGACGACGATGTACCAGATGGTGTTGGGCTGCTTGAGGACCTCGCCGTAGTGGTGGAGGAGCTTGCCGGCGAGCCATCCGCCGAGGAGCGAGCCGATGCCGATGGGCAGGAAGGCAAAGCCCATGTAGGTGCCCTGCTGGCCGGCGGGGGCGAGGCGGGAGATGTACTCGTAGTAGCGCGGCGACTGGATGATCTCGCCGGTGGCGACGATGACGAGGGCGACGACGGCGGCCCACTTGGAGTGCCAGAAGGGCATGACGAGCCATCCGATGGCGGTGACGAAGGTGCCGAGCGTGACGGCGTGGAAGCTGGGGATGCGGCGGGTGGCGGCGTTGATGGCGACGGTGAAGAAGATGACGATGATGGGATCGGTGATGAGGATCCACTCGGTGTTGGCGGTGGAGTCGACGTAGTTGACGACGTAGCTGGGCAGGATGAGGTACTGCTGCCAGAAGACGACCCAGTAGCCGGAGAAGATGAGCAGGAAGAGGACGAAGCGGAAGTTGCCGAGGACGGTGAAGAAGTTGCGCGTGACCTGACCGAGGGAGGGCACGGGCTGATCGGCGGAGCGGCGGGGCTCCTTGAAGAAGATGAGGACGGCGATGAGCATGAGGAAGACGCTGAGGGCGGCGATGCGGAAGACGTCTTCGATCTGCATCTGGCCGCTCTTGATGCGCTCGCGGACCCAGCCGGCGAGGTAGGGTCCGAGGAACGAGCCGATGTTCACCATGGTGTAGTAGATGGAGTAGCCGATGGAGCGAACGTTGTCGGCGGAGGCGCGGGCGGTGGTGCCGACGACGCTGGGCTTGACGAGCGCGACGCCGAGCGCGGGCAGGAAGAGGATGACGCCGGCGAGCAGGCCGAGCGGAACGGCGTTGCGGACGGGGGCGAGCCAGGGCGCGCCGATGGAGCCGACCAGGAAGTAGGCGCCCGAGAGGATGAAGTAGGCGAGGGAGAGGGCGCGGCGGAAGCCGATCTTGTCGGCGACGGCGCCGCCGAAGATGGCCATGAACCAGACGGCGGCGCCGAAGAATCCGCCGAGCGTGCCGGCCTGCTCGATGGAGAAGCCGAGGCCTTCGTTGAGGTAGCGGACGAGGACGGCGAAGACGGAGTAGTAGGAGAGGCGCTCGAAGATCTCGGTGATGTTGGCGACCCAGAAGGGGCGCTCGAAGCCGGTGCGGACTTCCGTGAGGCGGTCAGAGAAGGTCATCGTTGAGTACCGAGTACCGAGTTGCGAGTAGCGAGCGACCGAAAAGCAGATTCCTCGTCGCCCGCCACGGCGGGCTCCTCGGAATGACAACTCAGGGGAGGGCAGCTTCGATGCGTTCCGCAAGTACCTTCGCCGTGATGCCGGTGATGCGGACGACCTTGTTGCGGCTGGCCTGGCCCGCGGCAATGGTAATGGACGAGCGCGGCAGGCGCAAAAGGTCAGCGAAGAATTCGATGACGGCGATGTTGGCGCGGCCCTCGACGGGCGGGGCGGTGAGGGAGAGCTTGAGGGCGTCGCCGTGGGTGCCGGTGAGGGCGTTCTTCTTCGCGCGCGGGTGGACGCGGACGGAGAAGGTGACGGCGCCGGCGGATTCTCTTATCGGGATCATTCTTGGCGCTCCCTCGAGCTGCGCGTTCGGCTCGCGGCAACCTCATTATTGCGCGCCAACCCGGCACTTCCGTGCCGGGCTGGATTCTGGCGTCCCGCTGCGCGGGACTGCGGCGGGCGAGTCGCCCGCCTCCACATGACCAAGGTCAAAGGCCGCGGCCGAGGGCGGCCGGCCGCACCGCCCGAACCTTCACGGCTGCGACCTTTCACCGAAGATGGCTGTGCCTAGACGGACGCAGGTCGAGCCTTCCTCGATGGCGACCTCGAAGTCGTGGGACATGCCCATGGAGAGCGTGGCGAGCGGCAGGTCGTGGCGGGCGCGAAGCGTGTCGCGCAGCTCGCGCAGGCGGCGGAAGTAGGGGCGCGCGCCTTCGGGGTCGTCGGTGTGCGGCGGGAGGCACATCAGGCCGTCGAGGGAGAGCGCGGCGAGGCGCGGCGCGGCGGCGAGGAGCTGCTCGAGTTCCGCTGAGTCGGGCGCGAGGCCGGCCTTCTGCCGCTCGCCGCCGATGTTGATCTCGAGCAGGATGGGGAGACGCTTGCGCATGCGTCCGGCCACGGCGTTGAGCTTTTCGGCGAGCTTGAGCGAGTCGACGGAGTCGATGCCGTGGAAGAGCTCGACGGCGCGCGGGACTTTGTTGGTCTGGAGCTTGCCAATGAGGTGGAAGCGGGCGTCGGGGAGCGAGTTCACGTCCCAGGACTTGCCGGCGAACTCCTGCACGCGGTTCTCGCCGAACAGGCGGAGGCCGGCGGCGTGCGCTTCGGCGATGGCCTCGCCGGGGAAGGTCTTGGTGACAGCCATGAGCTGGACGGAGTCGGGGGAGCGCGAGGCGCGGGCGGCGGCGGCCGCGATGCGCGACTGGATCGAAGCGATGTTCTGAGCGATGGGCAAGCTGGACATTCTATATGGCGCTTCGCCCAAAACCGGGGCTGCGCGCCGGCCTTCGGCAGAGCGGTTGCTCGCCTCGCTCGCGCTGTTTCGGCTGCGCTAAAGCGCAGCCCCTCCGAAGGAAAAGGCGCCGGCGAGTCGCCGGCGCCCACCCTGTCAACAGAGGTTACTTCGTGCCCGTTTCGAGCGGCTTGCGGGCGTAATAGAACGCCGAGTAAGCCAGCAGGATGAAGGTGACGACGCCGATCCAGTGACCGACGGGGGAGCCGGAGGCCATCCAGGGCAGGTGATTGCCCCAGGCGACGGCGCCTTCCTTGATCCAGCCCTGCGTCTCCATGAGCTTCACGGCGATGCCGAGCAGGCCGACGATGCCGCCGGCGGCGATGAGGCCGGAGGCGTAGAGCGAGCCGGGCGAGACGTCAGATTCTTCGGCCTTCTCGCCGGCGCGTTCGGCGGCGGATTCCGCCAGCCAGCGGACGAGGCCGCCGGTGAAGATGGCGAGCGTGGTGGCCATGGGGATATAGAAGCCGACGGCGAAGGAGAGCGAGCGGATGCCGAGCAGCTCGACGCCGATGACGAGGAAGACGCCGAGCAGGACGAGTCCCCAGGGGAGTTGCTGGTTGAGGATGCCGTTGATGACGGTGGCCATGAGGCGGGCCTGGGGCGCGGCGGCGCGCTCGGAGCCGATGCCCTGGATCCACTGGACCTCGATCACGCCGGTCTTCGGGTTGAAGAGGTACTTGCCGTCGGGGAGGTCGCGCGAGCCGATGGCGTTGAGCACCTGGTAGTCGGAGCCGCTGACGGAGGCGACGTGGTTGCCCTTCTCGTCGGTGACGCGGATCTGCGAAGGCAGTTGCTGGTCGCGCTGGAGTTCGACGCCCTTGTGGGGGGCGTTGACGTCCCAGGGCTGGTTCATGGTGCGGTAGGACTCGAGGCCCTTGTTCATGCCCATGAGGGTGACGCCGATGGCGAAGACCGAGACCATGACGCCGATGAGCAGGGCGTACTGCTGCTTGCGCGGGGTGGCGCCGACGAGGAAGCCGGTCTTGAGGTCCTGCGAGGTGTTGCCGGCGTTGGCGGAGGCGATGCAGACGACGCCGCCGATGGAGATGGCGAGCGCGCCGTAAGCGGCGGCCGTCCAGCCGAGGACGAGGAAGATAGCGCAGGTGGCCATGAGCGTGGCGATGGCCATGCCGGAGATGGGGTTCGAGGAGGTGCCGATGAGGCCGGTGATGCGCGAGCTGACCGTGACGAAGAGGAATCCGAAGATGACGACGAAGACGGCGGCGGCGATGTTGGCGAACCAGCTGGTGTAGGCGCCGGGGACGGGCTTGAAGGTCAGCATGGCCCACATCATGACGAGGACGACGGCGGCGCCGAGCAGCGCCCAGGACATGGGGAGGTCGTCGTCGGTGCGCTTGCGGGAGGCAGCGGCGGCGGCGCCGCCCTTGAGGTCGGCGAGGCCGGCGCGGAGCGCGCCGATGATGGTGGGGACGGTCTTCATGAGGGTGATGAGGCCGGCGGCGGCGACGGCGCCGGCGCCGATGGGGCGGATGTAGTAGCGCCAGAGCTCGTCAGGGGACATGTCGGCGATGAGCTTGGGGCCGGGGTAGAGGGGCGCGGTCAGGCCGCTGCCGAAGAACTTGATGGCGGGCATGACGACCAGCCAGGCGAAGACGCCGCCGGCGAAGATGACGCCCGCGATGCGGGGCCCGATGATGTAGCCGACGCCGAGGTACTCGGTGGTGGTGTTGGCGCGGAAGGAGCCGCCGGGGAGCCACTTGGGGTTGTAGGTGGGCGTGGATTGCCAGGCCGAGAACATGTTCTCGTTCTGGAAGAGGGTGTAGAGGGAGCCGATGCCGAGTCCCATGAAGACGCGGGAGGCGAAGGAGCCGCCGCGGTCGCCGGCGATGAGGACGTCGGCGCAGGCGGTGCCTTCGGGATAGAGCAGGTTGCCGTGCTCCTTGACGATGAGCTGGCGGCGCAAGGGGATCATGAAGAAGACGCCGAGCCATCCGCCGAACAGGGTCAAGAGGAAGATGCGGGAGTACTCGAGCGGGAAGCCGAGGAAGATGAGTGCGGGGAGCGTGAAGATGACGCCGCCGGCGATGGACTCGCCGGCCGAGCCGGTGGTCTGGACGATGTTGTTCTCGAGGATGGTCGACTTGCCGAGGACGCGCAGGATGGAGATGGAGAGGACCGCGATGGGGATGGAGGCAGCGACGGTGAGTCCGGCGCGCAGGCCGACGTAAACGGTGACGGCGCCGAAGAGG
This sequence comes from Terriglobales bacterium, assembly GCA_035457425.1. Lineage (NCBI taxonomy): Bacteria > Pseudomonadati > Acidobacteriota > Terriglobia > Terriglobales > Terriglobales bacterium. The sequence goes on along the minus strand of DATIBR010000163.1, from coordinate 7,214 downwards.
AGTCCGAAAAAGCCGCCGAGCAAGACGGCGCGCAGAGTGAACTCAGGGATGTCGCGCTCGGGCGGGATGTAAGGTTGGAATTCGGCGTTCGGTTCGGCCACGGCTCCTCCTTGTTATCTGGAACCCAGTCAGGCGGTGCGGCGCTCCTGGTGCAAACGTTGGATGGTAGCAGAAGGCAGTGGACGGTGGACAGTGGACGGGGGACAGAAAGGCGGGGACCGCGGCGAACATGGGACGGTGACGGACGACACAGTGGACAGGCGACGGCGGGCCGCTAGAATGGCGGGCATGACTGCCAAGCCAGCCGTACGCCTGCGGGCCACCGTGTTCCTGCTCGTGCTTGCCCTGGTCGCGCCGCAGTTGTGGGCGGCGACCGCGCCCGCCGATCCGGCGCGCTATCTCAACGACGTGAGGAAACTGGCCGACCCGCGCATGGAAGGTCGCGGCGCCGGGACGCGCGGGTTGAACAAGGCGCGCGACTACGTGGAGCGCGAGTTCAAGCGGCTGGGGCTGGAGCCGGCGGGCGAGGCGGGGAAATACACGCAGTGGTTCGACGTCACGGTGGGAGCGAAGCTGAAGGGGAAGAACCGTCTGGCGGCGACCGTCAGCGGGAAAGAAGAGAAGCTGAAGCTGCGCGAGGACTACGTGCCGCTCACGTTCTCGGCGAGCGGCGCGGCGGCGGCGCCGGTGGTGTTCGTGGGATATGGCGCGTCGGCGCCGGAGTTCGGCTACGACGACTACATGCACATGGACGTGAAGGACAAGATCGTCCTGGTGCTGCGCAACGAGCCGCCCGGGTTCCAGCAGAAAAGCGGGAACCAGGGCCCGACGCACCACGCGCTGCTCATCACGAAAGCCATCAACGCGCGCGTGCACGGCGCGAAGGCGGTGGTGCTGGTGAACGCCGCGCCCGGCAAGGGCGAGGAAGACCTGCTGATGAAGTTCGGACAAGCGGGGCCCGAGGACGCGGGGATCCCGATCGTGCAGGTGAAGCGCGCGGTGGCGGACCGGTGGCTGGGGGCGGAGAAGACGTCGCTCGACGCGCTGCAGAAGGCCATCGACGAGAAGTCGCAGCCGGATTCGCGGTCGCTGCCGGAGAGCATGAAGGTGGCGCTCGAGGTGGACATCGAGCGGATCCACAAGCAGGTGGCGAACGTGCTGGCGTACCTGCCAGGGAAGACGGACGAGTACGTGATCGTGGGCGGGCACTACGACCACCTGGGGCGGGGCGGGCAGAGCTCGCTGGCGCCGTCGCTGGTGGGGCAGGTGCATCCGGGAGCGGACGACAACGCGTCGGGCGCGGCGGGCGTGCTGGAGCTGGCGCGGCTGTTCGCGGCGGAGCGCGGCAAGCTGCAGCGCGGCGTACTGTTCATGGAGTTCGCGGGCGAGGAGCTGGGGATCCTGGGGTCGAGCTGGTGGGTGAAGCATCCCACGCGGCCGCTGGAAAAGGCGGTCGCGATGCTGAACATGGACATGATCGGGCGCATCGCGGGCGGCAAGGTGTTCATCGGCGGAGTGGGGACGGGTTCGACGCTGAAGGCGCTGGTGGAGGGCGCGGTCCCGAAGCACCAGCTGACGGTGGATTATTCGGCGAGCGGATACGCGGCGAGCGACCACACCAGCTTCGTCACGCAGAAGATCCCGGTGCTGTTCTTCTTCAGCGGGCTGCACTCGGATTACCACAAGCCGAGCGACACGTGGGAGAAGATCGACGCGGCGTCGGCGGCGCGGCTGCTGGACCTGGTGGCGGAGTTGACCAGCGACTTGGCGGGCGACACGGCGCGCCCGCAGTTCGTGCGGGTGGAGACCGACCAGCGTCCGGCGGGGGGCGGAGGCGGCGGCTACGGGCCGTACTTTGGGTCGATCCCGGACTTCGGGCAGGTGGAGACGGGAGTGAAGTTCGCGGACGTGCGGCCAGGGTCGCCGGCGGCGAAGGCGGGCATCAAGGGCGGCGACATCCTGGTGCAGTGGAACGAGATGCAGATCAAGAACCTGCAGGACTTCACCTTCGCGCTGCGCAAGAGCAAGGTGGGCGACGTGGTGGAGGTGAAGGTGCTTCGGGGCAGCGAGACGATGACGTTCAAAGTGACGCTGGAGCAGAGAAAATGAGGGGACGGGTTCTTTTGATCGGGGCGGTGGCATTGTCCGCCGCCTTTGCTATGCAGCAGTCGCAGGCGCCGGCGCCGCTCGCGATGCCGGAGGAGAAGCACCTGAAGAACGTCCGGCAGATAACGTTCGAGGGCGAGAACGCGGAGGCGTACTTCTCGGCGGACGACAAGCAGCTCATCTGGCAGCACTCGGGCGAGGGCGTGCCGTGCGACCGCATCTACACCATGCCGGCCGAAGCGCCCGTGCACGGCGCGTTCGTCGGGAAGCAGGTGAGCAGCGGGAAGGGCCGCACGACGTGCTCGTACATCTTCCCGAACGGGAAGCGGATCCTGTACTCGTCGACGCACGCGGCAGGGCCGGAGTGTCCGGCGAAGCCGGACTACTCGCACGGCTACGTGTGGCCGGTGTACGCGGCGTACGACATCTACACGGCGAAGCCCGCCGGCTCGGACGTGAAGCCGCTGGCGCCGCATCCCGGGTACGACGCGGAGGCGACCGTCACGCGAGACGGGAAGCGGATCGTGTTCACCTCGATGCGCGACGGCGACCTCGAGATCTACACGATGGACGCCAACGGCAAGCACGTGCGGCGGCTGACGCACGAGGTCGGATACGACGGCGGGCCGTTCTGGTCGGCGGACGGGAAAAAGATCGTGTACCGGTCGCAGCGGCCGCAGACGCCGGAGGAGATCGCCGACTACCAGGCGCTGCTGGCGAAAGGGCTGATCCGGCCGGGGCACCTGGAGATCTGGCTGATGGACGCCGACGGCTCGAACAAGCGGCAGGTGACGAAGAACGGCGCGGCGAATTTCGGTCCGTTCTGGCATCCGGATGGGAAGCGGATCATCTTTGCGTCGAACGTGGCAGACCCCAAGGGCCGGAATTTCGACCTGTATCTGATCAACGAAGACGGGACGGGGCTGGAGCGGGTGACGTGGTCGCCGGAGTTCGACGGCTTCCCGATGTTCTCGAGCGACGGGAAGCGGCTGGTGTGGGCGTCGAACCGGAACGCGGCCAAGCGGGGGGACACGAATATCTTCATGGCGGATTGGGAGCCGTAAACCCGAACAGGAGGACGCGGAGAAGAGCAAATGAAAACAGGAGGAGGGGAGGAGAGGAGGAAATCTCTTTTCTGTCTTCGCAAGGTGCAGAGCTCTTGCTCATGAAGAAGAGGTAGGGGACACGAGGTTTTTCAGGGCGGATTGGGAGCCGTAGAGGTAATTGGCGCTGCGCGCTCGCTCCGGCTCGCTGCGCGCCGGCCTTCGGCAGAGTGGATGCGCGCTTCGCGCGCGACTTTACGGCCGCGCTGAAGCGCGGCCCTTCCGAAGGACTAGCCGCTCGCTCTTCGAGGGAAGAGCCATGTTAGAACTCCGAAGATTGCCGCGCCATACACAATCGCCAGCCATGGATACCCTAGCGCGAACAGGACGCTGGCCACAGTGTTGTTAAGCGGCCAGTTGTTGGAGATGCCGTGTTCCTTTGAGTAGTACCCGCACCACAGGAAAGCCACCATCAACAGGTAACCCAGCACAACCGCCAAGAGCAGTTGAAGCACTCGCGTGAGTAGGAGAAAACGCCTCACATGGGCGAGTGTAACGTGTGTGTTGCGAGGCAGCGGAGATTCTCGGTTATACTTGAGGCACCGCGAGGAGGCTCGTCTTCAGCAGTAGTGAGCTAATCCGGGCCCAAGGGCAAGACTTGCCGGAAAGTAGCCGGCGCGCCGGGACCCTGTTTGCGCTCGCCGAAGGCCTGTTCGCGACGCTGTTCCCCTCCGACTGCCGCTTGTGCGGCGTCCCACTCGAGAATATTTCACGGCTACCGGTTTGCCCGGAATGCGTGGCGCGGATCGCGCCGGCGCAGGGGCCGGCGTGCTTCGTGTGCGGGGAAAGGGTGCTGGCGGGAGCGATCTCAGGGGAGAGCGTGGGCGGTGAGATCCTTCGCGCGCAGGAACAGCGCGCTCAGGATGACACTCATGGAAAAGTGTTGTGCGGGATGTGTGAGCGGGCGCGGCCGCCGTACGAGCGGGCGCTGGCGTATGGGCCGTACGAGGGCGCGTTGCGCGACCTGATCCACCTGATGAAGTACGCGCGCGTGCAGACGGCGGCGCCGGTGCTGGGGCGGATGCTGGCGGAGGTGGTGGCCGGGTTGGAGATCGCGGGCGAGCGCGTGCTGGTGGTGCCGGTCCCGCTGTACACCGGCAAGCAACGGCAGCGCGGATTCAACCAGGCGCTGGAGATCACGCGCGCGGCCTTCCGCCCACCCTTTGCTCCGCCAAAGTCGGGCGTCGCAAAGGATGGGGCACCCAGATTCGAACTGGCGGCGGAGCGGCTGGTGCGGGTGCGCGACACGGTGTCGCAGACCGGGCTGACGCGGCATCAGCGGCGCGAGAACGTGCGCGGGGCGTTCGCGGCGGTCGAGCCCGAGAAGCTCGAGGGCGCGACCGTGCTGCTGGTCGACGACGTGATGACCACCGGCACGACGGCGGCGGAGTGCGCGAAGGTGCTGCGGCGCGCCGGCGCGGAGAAGGTGTACGTGGCGACGGTGGCGCGCGTGCTCCGGAGCGACGCGCAGCTGGTCGAGCCAGAGTCGAGCGAGCCGGAGGAGTTTGAGGACGAACCCACGACGAAGAGCATGGCGGCCTATGCATAAGCACGGGACACATCACGGAACCCATGCACGGCAGAACCCGCACACGCAGGCGGCGCCGCAGCCGAAGGCGAACGGGAACGGCGGGCATCCCATGCACCAGCCGGTGCTGGTGCTGAACGCGAGCTACGAGCCCATCAACATCTGCGCGGCGCGGCGCGCGATCGTGCTGGTGCTGAAGGGCGTGGCGATGACGGAGGAAGAGAACGGGCACTACCTGCACGCGGCGCGCATCGCGATGCGGGTGCCGAGCGTGATCCGGCTGGTGGAGTACCGGCGCATCCCGCACCAGACGCGGGCGCTCTCGCGCAAGAACATCCTGCTGCGCGACCGCAACACCTGCCAGTACTGCGCCAAGCTGCTGCCCTCGGCGGAACTCACGCTCGACCACGTGATCCCGCGGTCGCGCGGAGGGATGTCGAGCTGGGAGAACCTGGTGGCCTGCTGCCAGGAGTGCAACCGCAACAAGGGGAACCAGTTGCTGCACGAGGCGGCGATGAAGCTGATCCGGGAGCCGCGGGCGTTCACGCTGCACACCAGCCGGCACATCATGCGGATGATCGGGCGGTCGGACGCGAAGTGGAGAAAGTACCTGTTCTATTAGTTCCGAGTTCCGAGTTCCGAGTTCCGAGTTGCGAGTTGCGAGTTGCGAGTTCCGAGCTGCGAGTGGCCCGCCTTCAGGCGGGCCGTGTTGTTTTGTCACGAGGAAGGTCAAATCCAACGGCCGCGGCCGAAGGCGGCCGCAGTGCCCGCGGTCATGCCAGATGTGGGTAACGGAGTGCTCACATCGTGAAAGGCCGGCCAGCAGGTACCCCGGGCAGCAACTGTTTACCTACGCAGAATCAACGAGTTACGGGGTAGCGTGCGGTTGGGGCTTGGCAGGGTAACTGCAAGATAAAGGGGCATGGCGGCCGGCTCCCGGCCTGCGTCCAGCAAGAGCTCTGTAAGAAGTACCTTCCTGAAAGCGATATTGGGCCTTTGGTCGAACACGGAAATTTAGGGACGAACCCTCTGGAGAAGTAATGGCTGAGAATGTGATGGACCAGATCGTCGCGGAACTGCGGCAGTCTGCGTTGGAGATGTTCCCCGGGCACCCGGAACTGAAGAACGTGCGCGTGGTCGGGCACACGCCCAAGACCGAGCACTACACCTACGACATCGTGGTGGACTTCGCGGACGCGAGCGAGCGCGTGGCGGCGAAGGTGTATCGCGCGTCGAAGTGCGGCGCGCAGGCCGCCAAGCAGATGGCGCGGACGGAGTTCGGGAACCTGAGCTACGTCCACAAGATCTTCGAGAAGAAGGGCCTGACGGGCGTGCCGCGTCCGCTGGGCGATTTCACGGATGTAGGCGCGGTGGTCACGCAGAAGTTCACCGGGCTCCCGCTGCAGTCGATCATCATGAAGGCGGCGCTGCTGCCGGGGTACGCGGACCACGAGGTGCTGAAGGCCGCGGCGCGCAAGGCGGGCGAGTGGCTGCGGTCGTTCCACAAGGCCACGGCGGACATGCCGGTGCCGTTCGACAGCGAAGAGCTGCTGAACGAGCTGAAGAAGGCATGCGAGCGCTGCCGCGCCGAGGGACTGGAAGAGGCGTCGATCCGGACGATCCTGGCCGGGGCGAAGTCGGCGCTGTCGCGGGTGAAGAAGGCGCTGCCGAATTCGGCGGTGCTGAACGACTTCACGCCGTTGAACACCATCGTGAACGAGGGCGGCGTGGGCGTGTGCGACTACGCCAAGATGAGCAAGCGCGGGCTGGCCTTCCAGGACGCGGCGCAGTTCCTGGCGTGCGTGGAGGCGCTGGAGAAGTATCCGTTCTGCAATCGCGAGATCACCGGCGCGGTGCAGGAAGAGTTCCTGGCGGCCTACGGCGTGACGCCGACCGAGGAAGCCGTGCTGCGGGTGCTGAAGATGAAGGCGCTGCTGGGGATGTTCGCGCAAGGCCGCAACGGCCAGGCGCGCGAGAGCGCGGTGCGCAAGAAGGTGATGTGGGCCACGGTGATGAAGCGGTTCATCCAGCAGGCGGCCCAGAGGAGCCTGGCGCCGGCAGCGTAGAGAACCAGTGGACAGTGCACGGTGGACAGTGCACAGAAAAGCCCCGCGAAAGCGGGGCTTTTGGTTTTGGCGGGCGAGGTCGCCCGCCTCCACACGATGCTTACTCATTTCGGCGGCTGCGGCGGCGGTTGCTGCTGCTGCGGGGGCTGCTGGCCCTGCGGGTTCTTCTCGACCTCCTGGCCGCCGTAAGTGATCTTGGTCTGCGAGCCGAAGCGCTTGTAGTCGGTGTACTTGATGATCTCGCGGACGTGCACCGGGCCGGTCTTGAAGTTCAGGTAGTCGTCGGCGCGGGTGTAGGTGGGGAACCAGTATTTGCCGTCGATCTGCTCGCGCCAGGTGGTGAACTTGGGGAAGAGGTTCTCGCCGGAGCCGCCGCGGATATCGGGCACGGCCTTGCCGTTGGTCATGACG
>DATIBR010000162.1 GCA_035457425.1 Terriglobales bacterium | reverse complement strand
CGCCCTGCTCGGCGAGCAGCCGCGCGACGTGGCTTCCCACGAAGCCGGTGGAACCGGTGACGAAGGCTTTCATCTTTTCGCTAATCCTAAAGCAAAAGCGCCGGCGAGTCGCCGGCGCCTCCGTGCGACGGTGCTGCTAGTCGAGCTTCTCGGGCTCGAGGCCGATGTTCTTCTCGCCCGCCTGGCGCTTCTCCCAGTACTTGCGGACCCAGGCCTCCCAGCTCTTGCCGGCGGCGGTATCGCGGCCGGTGAAGGCCAGCGCCGCGATCTCGGAGTAGGGGATGGCGCGCTTCTCGTCCTTGCCGGCGGGGATGAGGCGCACCACCGACTCCGCCGCGGTCTTGCCGGTGCGGCGGTCAAAGACGTAGCCCTCAATCTTCTCCCCCGACTTCAGCGTGAGCGTGACGTCGCCGCGGTAGTCGAAGGCCTTCTCGAAGGCGTCGCGCAGCTCGGCGTCGGAGGCGAGCTGCGGGACCCAGCCCTCAAGCTGGTCGTGGTGCGTTCCCTGCGCGACTTCCAGCTCGTCGGGATTGTGGGCGGGGTTGAGGTTCTGGGACATCTAGACCGAGGTCTCCTGCTGGGGCGACTCGATCTGCACCAGCGGGTTGTAGCTGTGTACCGGGCGGGCCGGCTCGTTGAGCATCGCGAGGGCGCCGTCGTCCTTGTACTCGGTCGACATCGTCGCTTTCACCGTCGCCCAGAAGCCGCGCAGCGACCCGAACGTGTCGTTCACGGCCGAGGTCTCGTAGCCGCAGTGCACCATGCAGTTCGCGCACTTCGGATTGCCGCTCTCGGTGCCGTATTCATCCCACTTCGTGTCGTTCATCAGCTCGGCGAAGGAATCGGCATAGCCGTCCTGCAAGAGATAGCAGGGCTTCTGCCAGCCGAAGATGTTGAAGGTCGGCATGCCCCAGGCCGAGCAGGCATAGTTGCGCTTGCCCATCAGGAACTCGAGGAAAAGCGGCGACTGGTTGAAACGCCAGTGCTTCTTGCGGTTCGAGAGGATGGCGCGGAACAGGCGGCGCGTGCGCGCGCGGCCGAGGAAGTGCTTCTGGTCGGGCGCCTTGTCGTAGCTGTAGCCGGGCGAGAGCATCATGCTCTCGATGCCGACTTCCATCATCTCGTCGAAGAAGCGGCGGACGCTGTTGGGGTCGGCGCCGTCGAACAAAGTCGTGTTCGTGGTGACGCGGAAGCCGCGGCGCAGCGCTTCCTTCACCGCGTCGACCGCGATCTCGTAGCCGCCCTCGCGGCACACCGAGAAATCGTGGTGCTCGCGCTCGCCGTCCACGTGCACCGAGAACGTGAGGTACTTGCTCGGCGTGAAGAGGTCGAGCTTCTCCTTGAGCAGCAGCGCGTTGGTGCAGAGGTAGATGTACTTCTTGCGCGCGACCAGGCCCTCCACGATCTCGTGGATGCGCGGATGCATGAGCGGCTCGCCGCCCGGGATGGAGACGATGGGCGCGCCGCACTCGTCGGCGGCCCGGAAGCATTCCTCCGGCGACAGGTCTTTCTTGAGGATGTGGGCCGGGTACTGGATCTTGCCGCAGCCGGCGCAGGCCAGGTTGCAGCGGAACAGCGGCTCCAGCATCAGGACGAGCGGGTAGCGCTTCCGCCCGGCCAGCTTCTGCCGCAGCACGTACGACGCGACCGTCGCCATCTGTGAGATCGGGACCGCCAAGCTACTTGCCTCCTAGGTGCAGCGGGGTGACGTTGGACGAGAACCGGGCTTCACTCGAATCGCCGGCGTTCGAGAAGACCTTGGAAAAGGTGGTGAGTGCGAGCAGCGGGAAGTACGTCCTGTACATATGGTACATGAGGTAAAAGACGCGCGGGAACCCGGTGCCGGTGTAGTACGGCTCGTCCCAATTGCCGTCGGGGCGCTGCGTGCGGAGCAGGTACGCGATGCCGCGCGCGACCGAATCGGAGCGCGTGTCGCCGGCGGCGAGCAGCCCGAGGACAGCCCAGGCGGTCTGGGAGGGCGTGCTCGGCCCGACGCCGCGCGTGTGCGGGTCGTCGTAGCTGCCGCAGGTCTCGCCCCAGCCGCCATCGGAGTTCTGCATGCAGCGCAGCCACTCCGCGGCGTGTTGGATGTGCGGCTCGTGCACGTCTTCGCCCATCGCCTCGAAGCCGCGCAGCACCTGCATGGTGCCATAGATGTAGTTCACGCCCCAGCGGCCGAACCACGCGCCGTCGGACTCCTGGTTCTTCCGCAGGAACTCGAGCGCGCGGCGCACCGGCTTCTCGTCGCGCGTGTGGCCGTAGGCCGCCAGCATCTCGAGCACGCGCCCGGTGATGTCGACCGTCGCGGGATCGAGCATCGCGTTGTGGTCGGCGAACGGGACGTACTGGAAGACCATGCGGTCGTTGTCCTTGTCGAACGACGCCCAGCCGCCGTCCTTGCACTGCATGGCGAGCACCCAGTCGATGGCGCGCTGCACGCTCTCGTGTTGGTAGCGCTCGTTGGGATGCTGCACGTGCGTGAGCGCCAGGCCCACCATCGCGGTGTCGTCCACGTCGGGATAGAACTCGTTGTTGAACTCGAAGTACCAGCCGCCGGGCAGCGTGTTGCGCACCTTCACCGCCCAGTCGCCCTTGGTGCGCACCTGCTTCTGCAGGATCCAGTCGCCGGCCTTGACCATGCGGGTATCGCCCCGCGGCACGCCCGCTTCGCCGAGCGCGAACATGGCATAGGCGGTGTCCCACACCGGCGACTTGCACGGCTGCATGCGGAAGGTGTCGCCTTCCTCGATGCCGAGCGCCTCGAACTCGTCGATGGCGCGGATGAGCTGCGGATCGTCGAGCGAGACTCCGAGGCAGCGCATCGCGATGATGGAGTTCATCAGGCCGGGATAGATGGCGCCCAAGCCGTCGGACTTCTCCAGCCGCGCCATCATCCACTTCTGCGCGCTCTTAATGGCGATGGAGCGCAGCGGCCGCACGTGCACGCGCTCGAACAGGTGCGTGATGCGGTCCAGCACGAGGAAGAAGTTGCGCCACGACACCAGCTTCTTCGACCAGTGCAGGTGCAGCTTGGTCCCCTGCCGGCCGTGCGGGAACAGCTCGTCGATGCCCATCTCCTGCGGGATCTTCTTGAACGGCTTCTTGGCGTACGCGATCGAGAGCGGCACCAGGATGGCGCGCGACCACGAGCTGATCTCATAGATGTTGAACCAGAACCAGTTCGGGAACAGGACGATCTCCGGCGGGATAGCCGGGACCGCGTCGTAGTCGTACTGCCCGAAGAAGCAGAGATAGATCTTGGTGAAGGTGTTGACCTCGGTCACTCCGCCCAGGTCCATGATGACCTTGCGCGCGCGCACCAGCGCCGGGTGCTCCGCGGTGTAGCCCGCGAGCTTCAGCCCGAAGTACGCCTTGACGGTGGCCGAGATGTTCGAGGGGCCGCCGGCGAAGATGCTCCAGCCGCCGTCTTCGTTCTGGTGCTGGAGGATGTAGTTGGCGGCCTTGCGGATGCGCTCGGTGATCTTCGCGTCGGCGTCGGTGCCGAGCAGGCGGTGCAGCAGGATGTAATCGGACTCGAGCGTGGTGTCGGCTTCGAGCTCGCCGCACCAGTAACCCTGCTCGTCCTGGATGGAGAGCAGGTAGTCGCGCGCCGCGGCGATGGCGGGCGCGACGCTGGCGGCGTCGAGTTTGCCGAAGGTGAGCTTCGGCTCGCGACCGGTCGGCCCCTGGGTGGGTGCAGCCATGGAGTGGTTACTCCGCGGCGACCGCGGGTGCGGGCGCGATGGCTTCCACGATCTCGGGCGGCAGGCCGAAGCGGACGTTCTCGGGCATCACTTCGACTTCCTCGACCGTGGCATAGCCGGCGTTCTTCAGGAACGCCACCACTTCCTCGACCAGGCACTCCGGCGCGGAGGCCCCGGCGGTGAGCGCGACCGAGCCCACGCCCTCGAGCCACTCCGGCTTGATGGCGCGGAAGTTCTCGATCAGGTACGACTTGTGTCCGATGTTGCGCCCGACCTCGACCAGCCGGTTGGAGTTCGAGCTGTTGTCCGAGCCGACGACCAGCAGCAGGTCGGCCTGGGGCGAGACCTGCTTCACCGCGATCTGGCGGTTCTCGGTGGCGTAGCAGATGTCCTGCGCGTGCGGTCCCTTGATCCTGGGAAACTTTCTGCGCAGCGCGGCGATGATGTCCTTGGTCTCGTCGAGCGAGAGCGTGGTCTGCGTGATGTAGGCGACGCGCTCCGGGTCGGGCACGTTGAGGCTCGCGACCTCTTCCGGCGTGCCGACGACCTGCGTGACATTGGGCGCCTCGCCCAGCGTGCCGATGACCTCGTCGTGGTCGCGGTGGCCGATCAGGATGATGCTGTAGCCTTCCTTGGCGTACTTCACCGCCTCCACGTGCACCTTGGTGACCAGCGGGCAGGTGGCGTCGATGACGCGCAGCTTGCGCGACTCGCTCGCCTCGCGCACTTCGGGCGAGACGCCGTGCGCGCTGTAGATCACGCGCTCGCCCGCGGGCACTTCGTCGATCTCGTCCACGAAGATGGCGCCCTTATTCGTCAGGTCCTCGACCACGTAGCGGTTGTGCACGATCTCCTTGCGGACGTAGATGGGCGGGCCGAAGGTGTCGAGCGCGATGCGCACGATGTCGATGGCGCGGACTACGCCCGCGCAGAAGCCCCTGGGCTTCAAAAGAAGCAGTCTTTTCCCGTTGCTGGCAGCGGTCATCTGTTAGTCAGTTTACCGGTTTTTGCGGACTTCCGGTAGTTAGAGGATAGGCGGCGGGAAGCCGGGTGGTCAACGTAACCGCTTGAAAGGGCGGAACTTGGCAGCGAACGGTGAGATATGACACCTGAGCGGAGCTCCCCTACCCGACCGATCTGGTCGGGATTGAACCACTGCACACAAGCGGTGCAGCATCAGTGGTCGGGCGGTTCCGGCGGCGACTGCTCCAGCAGGTCCAGGCGGTTCGGGTCGCCCTCGAACCCGACCTCCAGCCGGTTGAACTTCCACTCGCCGGCGAACCGGGTGGCGTCCGCGTACATCGTCGCCTTCCCCTTCGGCCCCTGGATCGGGATCGTGAGGTCCGCCTTGCCCGACGTGCCGGCCTGGTTGATGGAGCCGGAAACGAAGTTGGTGACCTCGATGGGCGTGCCCAGCCGCTTCTGAAGCGTGGGATTGGCTTGCGCCTTCTTGAGCGCGGCCTGCGTGACGTCCGCATTCTTCATCGCGCCCATGGCCAGGAAGACGACCGAGGCGACGAACGCCGCGAACACCGCGACGATGGTCAGGCAGCCGACCGGGACAAACCACTTCCAGTTGCGCGACCACCAGTTGGGGCGTGGAGCGTTCTCGAGGGGCGGGGCCGGAGTGATGGGCGGTGTTCCCATGCTGCCTCCTGTAGAGCTTGAGGTAGGCGCCGGCGACTCGCCGGCGCTACGCGTTGGCCTTGAGCATCTGCTCGGCGTGCTTCAAGGATGTGTCGGTAACCTTGGCCCCCGAAAGCATACGCGCGATCTCCTCGGTGCGCTCCTTGTTTTCCAGGCGGCGGACCGACGTCTTGGTGCGGCCCGCGGCTTCGCGCTTCTCGAGGGCGAAGTGCTGGTCGGCGAACGACGCGATCTGCGGCAGATGCGTGATGCACAGCACCTGCTCGACACGCGCCAGCGATTTCAGCTTTTTCCCCACCGCCTCGGCGGCGCGCCCGCCGATGCCAGTGTCGATCTCGTCGAACACCAGCGTGCGCGGCTCGCGCTTCTTGCGGTTCGACGAATCAATGGTCGCTTTCAGCGCGAGCAACACGCGCGAAAGCTCGCCGCCCGAGGCGATCTGCTCGACCGGATGCAGCGGCTCCCCCGGATTCGTGGCGATCATGTACTGCACCTGGTCGAAGCCGGTCGAGGCCCAGTTCGCCTGCTCGTCGGAACCGGCGAGCTCGACCTTGAACTTCGCCTTCATCGCCAGGTCGTTGACCTCGTCCTCCACCAGCTTCTCCAGCTCCTTCGCCGCGTCGTAGCGCTTCTTGGAGAGCGCGCGGGCGAGCTTCAGGTAGCCCTCGGCCGCGGCGGCGAGTTCCCTGTTCAGCTCCCGCAGCACCTCGTCCTTGTTCTCGATCTCGTTGAGCTTGCGCGCGGCGTCGGCGCCGAAGGCGATCACGTCGGCGAGCGTCGCGCCGTACTTCCGCTTCAACCGGTCGAGGAGCGCGAGCCGGTCTTCGATCTCCGCCAGCCGCTCAGGGGAGGCATTGATGCTCTCGGCGTAGTCGCGCAGCGTCGCGCCGAGATCCTCGACCACGGCGCGCGCCGAGGCGAGCGTGGCGGCCGAGTCGGCAAACCTGGGATCGAAGCGCGCCAGCTCGTCGAGCGACTTCCCCGCCGCCCGCATGGTCGCGGCCGAGGAGCCGGTCGAGTCGTAGAGCTGCCCGTAGGCGGTCATCGCCGCCTGGTAGAGCTTCTCGGCGTTGGCGAGCACGCGCTTCTCGGTCTCCAGCTTCTCGTCTTCGCCTTCCACCAGCTTGGCCTGCTCGATCTCCTTTTTCTGGAAGCTCCACAAGTCCACCAGCCGCAGGCGGTCCTGCTCGCCCTGCTGCAGGTCGGCGATGCGCTGCCGGATGCCGTTCCACTTGGTGTAGGTGTCGGCGACCGCGGCGGTGTCGAGGTCGGCGTAGCGATCGAGCAGCACGAGGCGCTCGCCGGCGTCGAACGACACGATGGATTCGCTCTGCGCGTGGATGGCGCCCAGCACGGGCGCGAGTTGCTTGAGGACCGCGACCGTCGCGGGCTGGTTGTTGACGAAGACGCGCCCCTTGCCGCCGGCGGCGATCTCGCGCCGCAGGATGAGCTGCGCGCCGTCGGCGTCCAGCCCGTTGGCTTCCAGGATGGGCTCGATCTGCTTCGCGGGCGCGTCGAAGACCGCGGAGACCACGGCCTTCTCCGCGCCGTGGCGCACCACGTCCGCCGAGGCCTTCTCGCCGAACAGCAGCGCGAGCGCGTCGATGAGGATGGATTTGCCGGCGCCGGTCTCGCCGGTGAGCAGGTTCAGCCCGGGACCGAACTCGACCGCGACGTTGTCGATGACGGCGTAGTTTTCGACGCGCAGTTCGAGCAGCAAGCGTTCCGCCTCAGCGTGGGACGATTTCGGCGCAGGATAGCACGAGTCGCGCGCGCCGCTTACGGCACTTTGGCGCGGACGCTGCCGCGCCCATTGCGCGCCTCGACCACGCGCACGCTGTCGCCGAACGGATGCCGGCCTTCGAGCACGTAGAGCGTGTCGCCGGCGACCCACACCCCGGTGGGCGCCCATCCCAGGCTCGACTCGTACGCCGTCACGCGCTGCTTGCCGTCCGCCGAGAGCTTCAGCACGCGCCGGTTGTCGTAGTCGGCGACGTAGACACTTCCCTCGCCGTCGTGGCGCACACCGAAGAACGCGTTCGCCAGACCCGCGGTGCCCTGGATCAGCTTGCGCGGCCGGTCGAGCCCGCGTGCGAGCGTCGTGACCTGGCCGTCCGGAGTCACTTTGCGCAGCGTTGCGCCGTCGACCAGGTAGATGGTGCCGTCCGGCAGCACATCCACGCCGCCCACGCTGGAGAGCTGCGCGTCTTTGCCTGTGCCGTCCTTGATGCCGAAGGCGCCGCCGGCGAACTCCTGCGCCTCGCCCCGCGGTGCGCGCTTGAGCAGCAGGGTGCGAGTGCGCGCGTGGTTGTTCTGCTCGATGGAGTACATGTTGCCGGCCGCATCCTTCAGCAGGCTGAAACCGCGCAAGACTTCGCCGTCGGGCACGGTGGTCGCCAGCTCGCCGCTCGGCGTCCGCTTCCAGAAGTAGTTGTGCCATTGGTTGCGCGCGCCGTCGTAGGTGAGGTTCTCGCCGTAGAGGTTCCCGTCCTTGTCGAGCACCAGCTCATGCGTGTGCACGCGTGGGACGGCGACCGAGAGCGCGCCGGCAGCAGAGAGCATCCAGACCTGCTTCAGGTCGGTGAAGAAGACGTTGCCGCGCGCGTCGCGCACGATGCCCCAGCCGGGGTGCGCCACCGCCGGCACCGCGACCAGCAACAACATGCAGACCCAAAGAAGGCGCCTCATCGTGGCCGCATTCTAGCGAAAACCTGCCGCCGGAGCGTTGACGCTCCTCTGGCTAAGTGCTACGGTCAGGACTGGCCTGCTTCGTTGAACGCCAAATCACGGAGTCTGTTCGCGGATGGCAATCCTTGTTCCTGGCGGCGAGATCGTCAATCTCATCGCGCAGAGCGGTCCGGTAGCCAAGCTCGTCCTCGTCATCCTCTTCCTCTTCAGCCTGTTGTCGTGGGCGATCATCCTGTCGAAATGGGCGGCGTTGCGGCGCGCGCGCTCGCAGAGCGGCCGCTTCGTCCGCATGTTCCGCAAATCGCAGCGGCTGGAGGACGTGGCGGCGGTGGCCGAGCAGTTCACGCCCAGCCCGCTGGTCGCCGTCTTTGATTACGGATACCGCGAGTACAAGCGGCAGACGAATCCCGGCGGCCGCCTGCGCTCGCTCGACGCCGTGCAGCGCGCCACGCAGATCGCGGCCTCGGAAGAACTGACGCGCATGGAGCGCCGCCTGCCGTTGCTGGCGACCACCGGCGCCGTCACTCCGTTCATCGGGCTGTTCGGCACGGTGTGGGGCATCATCGACGCCTTCCACGGCCTGGGCACGGCGGGCGCGGCCACGCTGCGCGCGGTCGCGCCCGGCATCTCGGAGGCGCTCATCACGACCGCCGCCGGCCTGTTCGCCGCCATCCCCGCGGTCATCGCGTACAACGCCTTCGCGCACTCGCTGCGCGAGTTCGGCGCGCGCATGGACGATTTCGCCGCCGAGTTCCTCAACACCGTCGACCGTGGCGGGGAGGGCCAGTAATGGCGTTCACCACCCCGCAGGGCCGCACGCAGACCTCGCTCTCGGAGATCAACGTCACCCCCTTCGTGGACGTGGTGCTGGTGCTGCTCATCATCTTCATGATCACCGCGCCGGTGCTGCAGTCGGGCATCGAGGTCGCCGTGCCGAAGACGAAGACGGTGAAGGAGATCACCGAGGAACGCATCGTCATCTCCATCGACAAGCAGCAGCGCGTCTATCTCGGCAACGACACGGTGAACATCAACGAGATCGCCGCCAAGCTGCGCCAGAAGGTGCGCGACCCCGAACATCAGTCCATCTACCTGCGCGCTGATGAGAACGTACCCTTCGGCGCCTTCGCCACCGTGATGGACGCGGTCAAGAGTTCTGGCATCACCAACGTAAGCATCGTGACGGAGCCGCTGAAGGAAGGCGGAAAGTGATTGCGGCACACGCAACTGCCGAACTGCCGAACCGCGGAAGCGCCGAATCTCGACTCGGCAGTTCGGCCGTTCGGCAGTTCCGCGATCGTTGAAGATGGTTCGCGAAGATATCTACGTTGACCAGGAAGGCTGGAAGCAGCCGCTGGCGCTCTCGACCGCCTTCCACTTTGCGCTCATCGGTTCCATGTTCGCGTACGCCTGGCTGGCGGGCGAGACCCACGGCGAGAACTGGGGCGGCCTGGGCGGCGGCGGCGGCGCGATGAGCGCCACGCTCGTCTCCAACGCGTCGATCCCATTGCCCGCTCCCCAGGTCGAGACCGAGAACGTGCTCGCCAACGAGTCGAAGGGCCTGTCGGAGTCGCTGCCCAAGGAAGTCGAGAAGCCCACGCCGGAAGCCATCCCCATCCCCGACAAGACGGCGAAGAAGGTGAGCGAGCGCGCCAAGCCCACCGAGCCGCCGAAGAAGCCGCAGCAGGCGGCGAGCAACCAGATCCCGTTCGGCCAGGGCGGCCCGGTGAGCGGGCCGTACGGCGTGTTCAACTCCGGCGGCGCGAAGGGCGGCTTCGGCTTCACCGGCGGCGGCGGGGACTTCGGCTCGCGCTACGCCTGGTACGTGCAGATCGTGCGCAACAAAGTGTCGGAGAACTGGTTGAAGTATGAGGTGGACCCGAGCATCTCGACCGCGCGGCGCGTGTACATCACGTTCGACATCGCGCGCTCGGGCGAGCCCTCGAACGTGCAGGTAGAGCAGTCGAGCGGTATCCCGTCGCTGGACATCAGCGCCACCCGCGCCA
Source organism: Terriglobales bacterium (assembly GCA_035457425.1). NCBI lineage: Bacteria > Pseudomonadati > Acidobacteriota > Terriglobia > Terriglobales > Terriglobales bacterium. The sequence continues at coordinate 7,210 of DATIBR010000162.1, read as the reverse complement.
TCCAGCGCATCGACACCTTCGGCCCGCTGCCGCCGGACTACCCGGGCAACAAAGTCTCCGTCGAGTTCTGGTTCGATTACCGAAGATAACGACCGCAGAGGACACAAAGGACACCGAGGAAATGCGGAAATCAGTTCTCATCCTTCTCGTAGTAATGGCGATGCAGGCCCTGCTCGCAGCTCAGACCGATTGGATCAAGACCGGCACCGGGCTCGGCGTCGAGAAGATCCGGTTGGCGGCGGCGGACTTCAAGGCGGGCGCGGACCCGCGCGCCGCGGAGTTGAACAAGACGTTCAACGACACGCTGTGGAACGACCTCGACCAGGCCGGCATCTTCGACATGGTCTCGAAGAGCTTCTATCCGCTGGCGCAGCCCGGACAGCCGAGCGAGGTCCGGCTCGACGCCTGGGGCAATCCGCCGCCCAACGCCAACATGCTCGCCTTCGGCAACCTGAACGTCTCCGGCGACGACGTCGCCGTGCTGGGCTGGCTCTACGACGTGAAGAACCCGCAGTCGCCGCAGGTGCTGGGCAAGCAGTACCGCGAGAAGGCGACCCAGCAGAACGCGCGGCTGATTGCGCACCGCTTCGCCAACGAGATCATCCTGCGGCTGGGCGGCGGCATCAACGGCATCGCCGAGACCAAGATCTTCTTCATCTCCAACCGCACCGGCAACAAAGAAGTCTGGATGATGGACTACGACGGCCAGGGCCAGACGCGCCTGACCAAGGACGGTTCCATCGCGCTCTCGCCCGCCGTCTCGCCCGACGGCGCGCGCGTGGCCTACGTCTCGTTCACCAGCGGCAACGCCGACCTCGCCATGTACTCGCTCGAGCTGGGACGCCGCGTCGCCTTTGCGCGGCTCGGCGGGGCGAACACCGCGCCCTCCTGGACGCCCGACGGCAAGCTGCTGTTCTCGTCCTCGTCCCGCGGCGGCGATCCCGAGATCTTCATGGCGGAGGCCAGCGGCAGCAACCCCCGCCGGCTGACCGCCTACCGCGGTCCCGACGGCCAGCCCACCATCAACCGCAAGTCCGGAGGGCAGGTCGCGTGGGTGAGCGGCCGCACCGGCCTGCCGCAGATCTACGTAATGGACGCCGACGGCGCCAACGTGCAGCGGCTCACCGAGCAGGGCTATGCGGTCTCGCCGGCGTGGTCGCCCAACGGCCAGCTGTTGGCCTTCGCGTGGCGCCGGAATTACGGTCCCGGCGCACCCGGCGGCCAGGACATTTATATTATGGACGTCACTACCAGGCAGTGGGTCCAGCTCACACACGAGGGGATGAACGACTTCCCCTCCTGGTCGCCCGACGGCCGCCACATCGTCTTTCAGTCGCGCCGCGGCGGGTCCGACCAGATTTGGACCATGCTGGCCGACGGCACCAGGCAACATGCTTTGACGAGTTCCGGGTCGAACACCCAGCCGAATTGGAGCTGGAAGTAGTCGAGCGACGGGTTTGTTGCGCAGCACTTTTGGGAGGATGAAGTGACATACACGAAGAAGAGTTCCGTGATCCTGTTGGCGCTGCTGGCGGCAGTGCTGGTAGTGGGCTGCAAGAAGAAGCCGGTGCAGACGGCGCCGCCGCCGCCGCCGCCGCCCGCGCCTACCGCTTCACTCTCGGCGAATCCGGACGCCATCGAAGCCGGGCAGGCGACCACGCTCACGTGGCGCACCGAGAACGCCACCGACGTCTCCATCGAAGGCATCGGGCCGGTCGAGCCGAGCGGCTCGCGCCAGGTCTCGCCGGTGCAGTCCACCACCTACCGCCTGACGGCGAAGGGCGCGGGCGGCGCGCAGGAGGCCACCGCACGCGTCACCGTGGCCCAGCCGGCGCCCCGGCAGGAGATCTCCCTCACCGACGAGCAGCTCTTCCAGCAGAACGTGAAGGACGTCTTCTTCGACTACGACAGCTACGAGATCCGCGCGGACCAGCAGAGCGCGATCGCCGCGGCGGCCTCGTTCCTGAAGACGCGCCCCAACTGGAAGGTGACCATCGAGGGCCACTGCGACGAGCGCGGCTCCATCGAGTACAACCTGACGCTCGGCACCAACCGCGCCGAGGCGGTGAAGAACGCCCTCGTGCAGCAGGGCGTGAGCGCCGGCAACCTGCGGACCGTCACCTTCGGCAAAGAGAAGCCGTTCTGCAACGAGTCGAACGAGACGTGCTGGCAGCAGAACCGCCGCGGGCACTACGTCCTGAACAAGTAACCAACCTGAGGTAGGCGCCGGCGACGCGCCGGTGCACGGGCCGGCGGGGTCGCCGGCCCCTACCTTTTCAAATCACGACCGGCAGGAGTTCTGCATCTAACCGAGAAAGCTATGAAAAGACTATTCACTTCCCTACTGATCGTGGCGCTGGCCGCGCCCGCCTTCGCCGCCAACAAGGACATGGTCCAGCTCCAGACGCAGGTGCAGAACCTGCAGGACTCGATGGCGCGCATGCAGCAGTCGTTCGACGAGCGCATGGGCGTGATGAAGAACCTGATCGAGCAGTCCACCGACAACATGAACCGGCTCAACGCCAACGTCGAGACGCTGACCAAGTCGCTGCAGCAGCAGTCCAACGACGCCGGCGCCCGGACCGACCAGGTCTCGCAGCAGATCCAGGCGCTGCACGATTCGGTGGACGAGCTGAAGGCGCGGCTCGCCAAGATGCAGACGCAACTCGACCAGATGGGACAGCAGCAGCAGAACCTGCAGGCGCTGCCGCAGGGCGCCAACCAGGCGCCGCCGCCCGACGTCCTCTACCAGAGCGCGCTGCGCGACATGACCGCCAACAAGCTGCAGCTCGCCGACCAGGAGTTCCGCGACTTCCTGAAGTTCTACCCCGACAACGAGCTCGCCGGCAACGCGCAGTTCTACGTCGCCGACATCGAGTACAAGCAGGGGAACTTCCAGGCCGCGGTGCAGGATTACGACAAGGTGATCGAGCAGTACCCCGGGGGAAACAAGGTAGCCTCGGCGCAATTGCGCAAGGGCTACGCGCTACTGGAACTAGGCCAGCGCGACGCCGGGGTGAAGGAGCTGCAGAGCCTGATCGCGCGCTATCCGCGGTCGAGCGAGGCCGCGCAGGCGCAGCAGCGGCTCGCGCAGCTCGGGGTCTCGAGGAAGCCCAGCCCCAAGCGCACCGCGCCGCGGTAAAGCTCACCACAAAGGACACGAAGGTCTCACCAAGGACCTCCATGAGGATCTTTGTGCTGCCTTCGTGTCCTTTGTGGTTAAGGCTTTTTCGCCTCGGCGCCTTCGACGTCGCGCAGGCAGTAGCGCAGCTCGGTGTCCATCTGCGTGATGCGCATGCCGTCCTTCACCATTAGCTTGCACGAGATGGCGGTGTGCGACGGCGTCCCTTCGCCCATGTCGAAGGTGATGCGGCAGTACTGGCACTCCTCGTTCCAGCAGAAGCGCCCGTAGGCGATGTTCTCCTGCGCCACGTACTGCAGCGCCCGCAGCACCATGTTGTTGTCGGGGACCTCGACCACGCGGCCCTTCACCGTGATCTTGACGAGCTTGTCGTAGGGGCGGAACAGTGGCCCGGGTGTGCTCATTGGCGTGGCGCGATTCTATTACAGGTTTCGAGTTTCCAGTTTCGGGTTTCCCGTCAGCCGCCTTCTCGAAACTTGGAACCCGAAACCTGGAACTGCGGGGATGCAACACCCGCCCCGCGCACGGAATCTCTACTAGGGCCATGACACCGACCGACCAGAACAACGACAACGACCTGCGCAAGGGCGCCACCGAAGACGAAGCCTTGGGTGAGAAGGCGATGACCTCCATGAACGGCCAGCTGGGGCATCGCGACCAGGACCCGCTGATCAAGTCATCCGATAGCGACTTCCCCGAGCCCGGCGAGACGCCCGAGCACCAGGGGCAGTTCAAGGAGCGCAACCGCAAGGACCAGGACACGCGCTTCGGCGGCGGCCGCGACCCGGAGCGCCGCGGCGTCGGCGCCGACAAGAAGCCCGCCGTCGAGGGCGGCCCCGACCAGCCCTCCGAAGAGCCCGAGGTGAAGGAGCCCGGCCACGCGCAGCAGGGCGACAAGAAGAAGGATGAGGACGTCGCCGCGTAGACTTCAGACTTCAGACCTCAGACTTCAGGGAAAATCAAAACCCTCCGCAATGGAGGGTTTTGTTTTGGCGAAGACTGAAGACTGAAGTCTGAAGACTTACTTCAGCGACTCCATCACCTCGTCGAGCACCGACTTGGGCGGCTTGGTGACCGACTCCGGCAGGGTCGCCAGGGGCTTCTCGGTCATGTGCAGCATCTCCAGGAAGCTCGGCGCCTTGGTGTTGATGTAGAACAGGCCGGTGAGGACCTCGCCCTTGTCGTGCGCCTGCATCAGGCGCTTGACGGCTTCGATGCGGTTGGTCGGGTCGTAGTCCTCTTCCAGCTTGCGCAGCAGCAGGCGCGAGCCGTCGTGCATGGTGACCTCGGTGGTCGAGCCCGGCTCGTAGTCCACCGTGATGTCCTCGAACTGCGGCACGAAGTTCACGTCGTGCAGCGGCTCGTCGTGGTCCTTCATGTACTTGTAGCTCTTGGTGGAGCCCTCGTGGTCGTTGAAGGTCACGCAGGGCGAGATGATGTCGAGCATCACGGTGCCCTTGTGGGCGATGGCGGCCTTGAGCAGCGTAAGCACCTGCTTCTTGTCGCCGGAGAACGAGCGCCCCACCATGGTCGCGCCCAGTTCGATGGCCATCGCGCAGGTGTCGATGGGGGGCAGGTCGTTGATCACGCCGGTCTTCAGCTTCGAGCCCAGGTCCGCGGTGGCGGAGAACTGGCCCTTGGTCAGGCCGTACACGCCGTTGTCTTCGATGATGTAGATCATCGGCAGATTGCGGCGCATCAGGTGGACGAACTGCCCCATGCCGATGGAGGCGGAGTCGCCGTCGCCGGAGACGCCGATGCCGACCAGGGTGCGGTTGGCCAGCAGCGCGCCGGTCGCGATCGACGGCATGCGACCGTGCACCGCGTTGAAACTGTGCGAGCGGCTGAGGAAGTACGCGGGGCTCTTCGACGAGCAGCCGATGCCCGAGAACTTGGCCACGCGCTCCGGCTGCACTCCCATCTCGTACATCGCGTCGATCACGCGTTCAGAGATGGCGTTGTGGCCGCAGCCCGCGCACAGGGTCGTCTTGCCACCCTTGTACTCCATCACGGAGAGGCCGATGCGGTTGGTCTTGACCGGTGGTTGCGAAGTCGGTGTCGAGGCCATGGTCTATTTCCCTTCCTGGGTCACGAGTTCGTCCGTGACGCTGCGCGCGTCGAGCGGCAGGCCGTTGTAGTGGCGGATGGAGCGCAGCTTGTGCAGTTGGTCCACGCTCAGGTCGAGCTTGAGCAGGTCGAGCATCTGCGCGTCGCGATTCTGTTCCACCAGGTACACGCGGTCGTGGTTCTTCACGAAGTCGTGCACCTCCCGCGTGAACGGATACGCCTTCAGGCGCAGGTAGTCGGTCTCCAGCTTGTACTCCTTGCGGAGCTGGTCGCGGCTCTCCACGATCGCCCAGTGCGAGGTGCCGTAGGCGATGATGCCGATCTTCGACTTGCCGGTGTCGACGTCGGGCTTCGGGACGTGCGAGCGCGCGGTCTCGAACTTCTTCGCCAGCCGGTCCATGTTGTTCTGGTAGTCGTCGGGACGCTCGGAGTACTGCGCCTTCTCGTTGTGGCCGGAGCCGCGCGTGAAGTACGAAGCCGCCGGATGCTCGGTGCCGGGCAGCGTGCGATAGCCGATGCCGTCGCCGTCCACGTCCTTGTAGCGCGCGAATGAGCCCAGCTTCTCCAGGTCCGCCTTGCTCAGCACCTTGCCGCGCTTGATGGGGCGGTCGGGATACTTGAACGGGTCGCTCATCCAGTTGTTCATGCCGAGGTCGAGGTCGCTCATCACGAACACCGGCGTCTGGAAGTGCTCGGCGAGCTCGAAGGCGTCGAACGCCATGTCGAAGCACTCCGCGACCGAGTTCGGGATCAGCATGATGTGCTTGGTGTCGCCGTGCGAGAGCACCGCGGTCGAGAGGATGTCGCCTTGCATGGTGCGGGTCGGCAAGCCGGTCGAGGGGCCGGTGCGCTGGATGTTCCAGATCACGCCCGGCACTTCGGCGTAGTAGCCCAGGCCGGCGAACTCGGCCATGAGCGAAATGCCCGGGCCGGAGGTCGCGGTCATGGAGCGCGCGCCCGACCAGCCGGCGCCCAGCACCATGCCGATGGCCGCGAGCTCGTCTTCCGCCTGCACGATGGCAAACGTCGCCTTGCCGTCCGCGCCGATGCGGTAGTGCTTCATGTAGTCGATCATCTGCTCGACCAGCGAGGACGACGGGGTGATGGGATACCAGGTCACGACGGTGCAGCCGGCGAACATCGAGCCCAGCGCCGCGGCGGCGTTGCCGTCGATGATGATCTTGCCCTGCGTCGCGTTCATCGGCTCCACGTAGCAGTGGTCGGCCTTCTTGAGCGACGAGGCGGCGTAGTCGTAACCCGCCTTCACCGCGGCGAAGTTCAGGTCCGCGGCCTTCTGCTTCTTCTTGAACTGCTTGCGGACCGCCTTCTCCACCTGGCCCATGTCGATGCCGATGAGCTGCGCAGCCACGCCCACGTACACCATGTTCTTCACCAGCTTGCGCAGCTTGGCTTCCGGGCATACCGCGGCGGTCAGCTTGTCGAACGGCACCGAGTAGAAGCCCACGTCGTTGCGGATGGCCGAGAGGTTCAGCGGCTCGTCATACAGCACCGCGGCGCCCGGGTCGAGCGACTTCACGTCCTCGACGGCCGTCTCCGGGTTCATCGCGATCAGGAAATCGACTTCCTTCTTGCGCGCGATGTAGCCGTCCTTGTTGGCGCGGATGGTGAACCACGTCGGCAGGCCCGCGATGTTCGACGGGAACAGGTTCTTGCCCGAGACGGGGATGCCCATCTGGAAGATGCTGCGCAGCAGCACCATGTTCGCCGACTGCGAGCCGGAGCCGTTGACCGTCGCCACCTGGATCGACCAGTCGTTCACCGCCTTGGCCGGCGGCGGCCCCTGCCGCTGCTGCTGAACCACTACATCAGTTGCCATAACGAGAGATTCCTTTGCTTCCGGTGAAGGAAAGCGTTGTTCTATGAATGGGTTGGAGGCGTCCGCGAAACATTCGATTATACAAAATCGATGCGCGGAAAACGAATCGGATTCAGCGGGGAGACGGCTCTGGCGAAGAAACCCTCTCGCACAGAGTCGCTTTT